>JAIBBZ010000032.1 GCA_019694435.1 Pirellulales bacterium | reverse complement strand
CGGCGACATGCGCGCATTTGCGCGCGGCGGATGGCCCGCCCACCTGGTCGAGGTCGACCACGACATGGGCCACGGCCGCGGCACGCGCCAAATCGAAGACGTCGCGCGGCGCGGTAATGGCGCGGGCGGCAGCCAGCGGCGCGTTGGTTTGATGACGCAATCGCGCCAAGGCCTCGGGCGAAGATTCGGCCAACGGGTCGAGCAGATATTGCAGCGCGCCGCGAGGCAGCGACAAGGCCAGGTGGCGCGCCTGGTCAAAATCGAACTGCCCGGCAAGGTCCAGGCGCAATTCGAGTCGCTCGCCGCCGGCGTCGCGCAGCGCGGCCACGGCGGCCAGGTCGTCGGCCACGCTGCCCGTGGCCGCGAGGATTTGGGTGTGGAACCCTTGCTCGGCGAGTTCGCGCGCGCGATGCGGCACGCGTTCGGCAGGCTCGGCCCGCAGCCGCGCCGCCAACGGGATTCGCGGTCGATACTGGCCCCCCCAAAGATGACACAGCGGCTGACGGCAGATCTTGCCCAAGGCATCGGCCGCGGCAATTTCAATCGCGCTGCGCAAGCCGCCGGGAGCGAGCGCTTCGTGCGCAGACAACTCTTCGAGCTGAAACACGCTGCGACCGCTGAGAATGGGCAACAACGCGCCGCGCCGGGCGAACAATTCGGCAGGCCGCCACGCGACCTGACCTTCGCCCCAGCCTTCGATGCCCGCGTCGGTGGCCAGCCGCACGACGAGCGACCGCATCGGCGGCGAAGGCGCCATGCAGGGCACTTCGACCAACAGCAGTTCGAGATCGCTGATCCTCATGAGCGGGTACGGGCGTCGGCGGCGACCAATCCTCGCAGCTCGCGCGGCAAGGCAAAATGGACGTCCTCTTCGCGGACGACGCGCGGCTCGACCGAGGCCCCGAAACGCCGCTGCAAAAACGCCACGACGTCTTCGACGACGACCTCCGGGGCGCTCGCGCCCGCGGTGACGAGCACCGATTCGATCCCCTCGAACCACCCGGGATCGATCTGGTGGGCCCGATCGATGAGGTAGGCGGGAATGCCGCAGAGACGACCGATTTCGGCCAGCCGCTGGCTGTTCGAACTGTTCTGGCTGCCGATCACCAGGGCCAGTTGGGCCTCGGTGGCCAGCAGCCGCACCGCCTCCTGGCGATTCTGCGTGGCATAGCAGATGTCTTCTTTGGGCGGGTTGGCAATGTGCGGGAAACGCTGGCGCAACCGGGCGATGATCCGGTTGGCGTCGTCGACCGACAAGGTGGTCTGCGTGAGATACGCCAATTTCGCGTCGTCGGCCACCTCGAGACGGTCGACATCCTGCTCGGTCTCGACGAGCAAGATCGCTTGCGGCGCCTCGCCCATGGTCCCGATCACTTCGTCGTGCCCCTCGTGGCCGATCAGGACGATCGTGTAGCCGTCGCGGGCAAAACGAATGGCCTCGTTGTGGACTTTGGTGACGAGCGGGCACGTGGCATCGATCGTCGACAAGTTGCGCTCGCTGGCAACCCGCCGAATCTCGGGGGAAACGCCGTGGGCCGAAAACATCAGCCGCGCGCCGTAGGGCACCTCGTCGAGCGAATCGACGAACACCACACCTTGGTCGCGAAACCGCTCGACGACGTACTGGTTGTGGACGATCTCGTGATAGACGTAGAGCGGCGTGCCGTACAGCCGCACAGCGTGATCGAGGCTGTCGATCGCCATGTTCACGCCGGCGCAGAAGCCGCGCGGGCTGGCGAGCAAGATCCGCATGGGTTGGTTCCTTCTAGCCGAGGCATCATAATACAGCCGCCGCCGCCCGGGTAGCTGGCCGCTGCGAAGTCCAGTTCCATCAAGTCAATCGCTGCAACGGTCTATGCAGCGCCGCCGTAGCCAGGAATGCCACCGATGCCGAGCCCGAGTTTTGCCGCCGATCTGGCTCGCTATGGGCCACAGACCGGTGGTGCCGCCGGGCAGCCAGCCGGCACGGCACCGTCGTTGGACGAGGCCAGCGCTTATTGCCGCCGGCTCGCGGCCACCCACTACGAAAACTTCACGGTTGCCAGCTGGTTGCTGCCGCGCGCGTTGCGACGGCATTTTGCGCACCTCTACGCCTATTGCCGCTGGGCCGACGACCTGGCCGACGAGGTGGACGATCGGGCCCGCGCTGCCGGCTTGCTCGACTGGTGGGAAGCGCAATTGGAGACGTGCTACGAAGGTCGCGCGGTTCACCCGGTGTTCGTAGCGCTGCAGCCGACGATCCGCGAATTCTCGATTCCACCGCAGCCCTTTCGCGATCTGCTGTCGGCGTTTCGCCAGGATCAGAGCCGCTGTCGCTACGCGACGCGCGCCGATCTGGACGACTATTGCCGCCGTTCGGCCAATCCCGTGGGACACCTGGTGCTCTATCTGGCCCGAGCCTTCGACCGGGAACGGGCCGCGCTGGCCGATTGCGTCTGCATGGGATTACAGTTGACGAACTTTTGCCAGGACGTGGCCGAGGATTGGTACCGCGGGCGGCTCTATCTGCCCGAGGAGACGCTCGCCCGTCACGGCAGCAGCGAGCGCGACGTCGCCCGTTGCTGCGAACAAGCCGCGCCGCCGGTTCCTGCACTGCGGGCCGCGCTGGCCGACGAAGTTGCCCGGGCTCGTGGCTTGCTGGTTGCCGGCTTGGGTCTCGTCGAGCGCATGCCGCGGCAGTTTCGCGTGCAGGTCGCGCTGTTCGCACACGGCGGCCTGGCCGTGCTCGAGCGGATTGAGCGCGCCGATTACGACGTCTGGCAGCGGCGCCCTGCCTTGGGGAAGGCAGCGAAACTGGCCATCTTCGCTCGCCAATGGTGCCGCTACACGTGGGGGCCTGGCGCATCGCGCGAGCGCGTCGAGGCGAGCCCGCCGTGCCGCTTGGAGGTGCCCGGATGAGCTCCTCCCTCGATCGGAGCTACGCCGCATGCCGCGTGATCGCGCGGCGCGCGGCAAAGAATTTCTTCTACTCGTTCCTGTTGCTGCCCGGTCCCAAACGGCGGGCGATGTACGCCCTGTATGCCTTCCTGCGGCACACCGACGATCTGGCCGACAGTGACGCGCCCGTGGCCGAGCGCGCAGCGGCGCTGCAAGCGTGGCGTGCCGCGTTCGATGAGGCCCTGGCCGGCCGCAGCCAGCACCCGATCTTGCCGGCTGTTGCCGATACGGTCGAGCAGTTCTCGATTCCCGTCGATTATCTCACCGCGGCGATCACCGGTGTCGAGATGGACTTGCGCCCCGTCGGGTACGCAACGTACGACGAGTTGGCCGTGTATTGTCATCACGTCGCCTCGGTCGTGGGCCTGTCGTGCATTCATGTCTGGGGTTTCTCGAGCCGGGCCGCTCTCGAACCGGCGCGGCGGTGCGGGCTGGCGTTTCAATTGACCAACATCCTGCGCGATCTGGGCGAGGATGCTCGGGCCGGTCGCGTGTACCTGCCGGTCGAAGACATGCAGCAATTTGGCTACACGCGCGAGGACCTGATCGCCGGAGTGGCTGATGAGCGGTTTCGCCGGCTGATCGAGTTCGAAGCGGCCCGCGCCGAGCAGCTCTATGCCGATGCGGCACCACTGGCGGCCTGGCTCGAACCCGAAGGTCGTGCGGCGTTTGTCGCGATGTACAACATCTACCACGCGATTCTGAGCGAAGTGCGGCGCCGGCCCGAGACGGTACTTGTGCGGCGGCTATCGTTGCCGGCGTGGCGCAAGGCGTGGCTGATGGTCTCGGCGCTGCCGCTGCGGTTTGGGCGCCGGCCGCGCCCGGTTGCTTCGGTCGCAAGGGGCTCCGTATGAAGTCGGCCGACGGTCGGCCGTGGCGCGTGGCCGTCGTCGGGGGAGGATTGGCGGGCCTGGCCGCGGCCCTCGCGCTGGCCGAGCGCGGCGCGGCCGTAACGCTCGTCGAGGCTCGGCGCCGTTTGGGCGGCCGCGCGACCAGCTTCCTCGATCCGACGACCAGCGAGTTGATCGACCATTGCCAGCACGTCAGCCTGGGCTGCTGCACGAACTGGGCCGATTTCTGCCGCCGGGCAAATCTGGACGATTTACTGCGCCGCGAGCGCGTGCTGCATTTTCTCGGTCCGGATGGCCATCGCTACGACCTCGGTGCAAGCCCGTGGTTGCCGGCGCCGCTGCATCTGGCCGGCTCGTTGCTGGGGCTCGGCTACCTGTCGGTCCGCGAGCGGTTGGGCGTGGTTCGTGCGTTACTGCAGCTCGCACGGAGTCGCTCGAGTGCGAACGACCCGGCCGCGCCGACGTTGGCACAGTGGCTGCTCGAACACGGGCAGACTGCGCGGTCGATCGATCGTTTCTGGACCCCGGTGATCGTCAGTGCGCTCAGCGAATCGCTCGACCGCGTGGCGCTGGCGCACGCACGCAAGGTGTTTGTCGACGGCTTCTTCGCGGCGCGCGAGGCCTACGAGCTGACCGTGCCGCGCGTGCCATTGGGCGAACTCTATGGATCGCGCCTCGAAGCCAGGCTTCGCGAATTGGGCGTCGAGATTTGCACGGCAGCGCCGGTCGAAAGCCTGGTTGTCGAGTCCGGCCGGGCCACCGGTGTGCTGCTCGACGGCGGTCGAAAGCTCGACGCCGCAGGCGTGATTTGCGCCGTGTCCTGGCGGCGCTGCCGCGAGCTGCTGAACGCGGAAACGCTGGCGGCCTTGCCAGCGCTGCAAGCGCTCGACCGCATCGAGTCGGCGCCGATCACGGGCGTGCACTTGTGGTTTGACCGGCCGATCAGCGAGCTGCCTCACGCGGTGCTCGTGGGCCGGCTGAGCCAGTGGATGTTTGCCCGCGGTACGACGCGTCCGGCCGAATCCGCGGGCCCCGATGAGCACTATTACCAGGTTGTGATCAGTGCTTCGCGCGAGCTGGCCGGCAGGCCGCGCGAAGTAGTAATTGCAGAGGTCCGCGCCGATCTGGAAGCCGTGTTTCCCGCGGCCCGCTTGGCGCGGTTGCTTCGCTGGCGCATGGTCACCGAGCAACACGCGGTGTTTAGCGTGCTCCCGGGAACCGACGCCTGGCGTCCGGCGCAGGCGACCGGCGTGCCCGGATTGTTCCTGGCGGGTGATTGGACCGCGACCGGCTGGCCCGCGACGATGGAGGGCGCGGTGCGCAGCGGCTATCTCGCCGCCGAGGCGGTCCTGGCCGAGCGTGGCGCGCCGCAGCGCGTGCTGGTGGGCGATCTGCCGCGATCCTGGCTGGCACGGCTGGTGATCGGCAGCGACGGCATCAAAGAGGCCGGCGGCGACGCAAGAGCACCAGCCCGCCCAGATCGTCCGTAAAACCCCACTGGGCATAGAACGGCACCAGGTCGGGCCGGCAGTACAACTCGATGTGCACGACCTGCGCCAAACGCGGATCGTGCACGATGCGATCGATGATCCGCCGGCCGAGTCCCTGGGTGCGCAAGGGCTCGTCGACGATCACGTCGAGCACCAAGGCCTTGAAGACGTAGTCGCTGATCGCGCGGGCAAACGCGACGAGACGACCGGTGTCGGCCTCGGCAACGCCGAACACCAATTCGTTGCGCGCCAGCATCGCCTGGATCTGCTGGGGGGTGCGTTCGCGCGTCCACCAGACTTGCTGATAAAGGTTCCACAGATCGTCCGCCTGGGCGGCGTTCAGGCGCTCGATGTCGACAAGCGTCATTGCGAAAACCCTGGACCGTTGATGCGTTTAGAACTTAGTCCAAAGCCCCCGATTGCCCAAGGGTCGAAGCGGTGTGAAGGCCTGCGACCGCCGGCGCCGCGAACTCGCGTGCGAATACCTTATAGCTTGAGGTAAGCGATTGCCGAAACAGGTGCTGCGCGTCGACGTGGGGCAGTGCGCCACGCGAAATGCTTGCAGCCAGCAAGGAGGCTCTGTCGTGAACGTCGGCCGTTCTTCGGTTCGTCGTCAACTGGTCAAAGCGATCTGCCTCTTGACGGCCGTCGTCCTGGCCGCCGGTCATCACGCCGCGATCCGCGCGGGCGAAATCACTCCGGGTGTCTCGGCGGTCGGCGTCGAGGAAGGTCAGCAACGACCGGTTGTCGATGCCGCCGGCTGGGTCGTGGGCATTCCCGGAAAACTCCTGCTCTGGGATCGGCGCGTCAGCAATCACGACGTCTCGCCCGAGACGACCAACGCCGCGGTCGAGTACCTGGGCGAGCACCACGTCGACGGTGTGCTGGTCAGGGTCAATCAATACGATCCGTTCGGTGAATGGCGCCGCCTGCATCACAATACCCGCGTCGGCGCGGGCTGGCGCTATACGGTGGGCGCAGTCTACACGTTGGGCTACACGATCCTGCCCGGCCGGATCTTCGGCCGGGACGCGTACAATCCATATACTGACACGGTCAGCATCTATTCCGACGTGCCGGCGCTGGCACTCGAACAGGCCGCTTATGCTCACGACGTGCACGGTCACCAGCGCCCCGGCGGCTATGCCACCGTGCAATCGCTCCCGATCGCGGGGCTGTGGCACGAGACGCGCAACAAGCAGGACGTCTACTCCTATCTGCGCTCGCAGGGGCGCAAGGCCGAGTTGGCCGAGGCGCGGTGCATCTTGGACCCGCAGTTGGGCACCGAGGTCGGCGGCGAGGTCGGCGCGCTGTTCGCGCCGGCGCAGGGCGCGGCGACGATCGCCGGCGCGGTCGTCGGACATGTGACCGGCCGCAGGCCGGAGCGTGACAAGCTCGGCGACGGACAGGCCGAGGTCGTCGAAGCGGCGTACGAACCGCACGCCGCTTCGCGACCCCAGTAGCTGGATTCCATCGGTCTGGCTGCGCGTCTTACAGTTCGTTCACTTCGAGCGATGCGGCGAGCACCTGCGTGATCTGCTCGTCGATCTCTTCCAGGTGCGCACGCGTCAGGTCGTCGAGCTTGGCTGGGCTACCGACGGTATTCTTGATCCGTTCGCCAAGCCGCTTGAGATGCAGGCGGGCCAGGCTGCGCGCATCGGGTGGCGCCGGCGATTCAAAGTAGTAGAGCATTCCGCCGTAGAAGTCGCCGAACGAGCTCTTGGGCCCCAGGACCATCGTCCCCAGCTTGCGAATGTGGGCGCGTTGCAAGTCGCGACGCAAGGCCGCGATGTTGACGGCCTGCTCGGCAGCGGGAGCTTCGGCAGGCAAATCGCTCCACACGGCCTGATCGATGGCGTCGAATACCTCGGGCAAGCGCAGGATTTCCTGGTCGGGTGCCGCGTGATTTTCGACTTCCTGTACCGTCGTCAGCACGTAACCGTCGAGCATCCGGGTGACGATGCGGCTCTGGATTCTGGACAGCACATAGCGCAGCTCGACGCTCGGCTCGGCGCCGCCGTATTCGCCCCAATGCGACCAGAACTCTGGAGCCAGACGGCGTAGCAAGTCGGGCGAGAACGCCTTGGCATCGACGTTCAGCACGTGCTCCTGCAGAAACTTGATCGCCTCGCGTTGTTTCGCCACGGGAATCGGCTCGAACGGCGTGCGGCCGTTCGGATCGCCCCGATGGTCGCGGTTGGTGTATTCGCCACCGATGTAGGACGACGCAAGATAGCCGGCGCTGGAGAGCTCGCTCAGCAGCATGTACACCGCCTGGCGGGCGCGTTGCCAACCTTCGCCCTCGGCCACGACGCGCTCGGCCAATCCCTTGAGCCGCTCTTCGACCAACTGCACGCGCTGCTGGGCATAGTCGAGCGGATCGCCCAGGTCGAACAGGTTGATCCGCGGATCGGGGCTGGCGAAATCGTCGTCGGTGGCAAAGGTCAGGTCTTCCTCGGCCACCCGCGAGGCGATCTTCTTCAGCTCGGCCGCTTCGTCGCCGCTGATCGGCTTGTAGGCGTACTCGATCGCCCAGTAGTCGTACGGACCGATCGTCGGCGAGAAGTAATGGCCTTGCTTCTGGCCGCCAACGGCGAAATTGGCCGGTAGATAGTCCATCACCGAACCGCCCAGGCCCTTGGCCGAAGTGAGCTCGGTGTTGTGGGCGTCGGCCAGCTTGACGATCGAGCTGGCCTTGAAGTTGTGGCGCAAGCCGAGCGTGTGCCCGACCTCGTGCATGGTCACTTCCTTGATCGCCTGGCCGATATATTCCAGCGGTACTTTGCCGCCCGGCTCGATCTGGCCTTCGGCCATCAACACGGCGGCCAACAGGCTCAACTGGCGGTGCATGCCCTGGCCCAGCCGGCAGCGCTCGTCGGCGCTGCAGCAGCCCGCCACGCTACGCGGCGCCGGCAGCCCGAGCTGATTGCGGGCCAGCAGCGCGTCCATCGCCGACTTGTCCTGGGCCAACTTGGCCAATTGGGGTTCGGCGAGGATGACCCACGGCAGATCGCCCGCGTGTTGCCGGTACCAGGCCCGCGGGTTCGCGCCGCGCAGGGCCGCCAGGCCCGCCGGCAGCCCGACGGTGGTCAGGTATTCGCTGCGCCAGTAGCGCACCATCGATTCGTCGAAGATGATGTCGGCATCGAGAATCTGCCCGGTGTGGGGATTGGTCCGCGACGGCCCCATGGCGAACCCGGCGCCGGTGGCGATCCAGCGGAAGGCGTTGTAGCGAATGTCTTCAGGCTGGAAATCGTCGTTCGACTGCTGATCGCGGACCTGGATGGCGTCGACAAAGCCGATCTTCTCGAAGGCCTTGTTCCACTCGAGGATGCCCGACTGGACGTAGGGGCGATACTCGCGCGGCACCGTCCGCTCGATCCAGAAGATGATTGGCGTCTTGGGCGGCGACTTGTCGGCGCTGGGATCGCTCTTTTCGAGCTGCCAGCGCGTGACGTACCGCACAAAGGGCGTGTCATTGACGTCCTTCGAGAAGTCCTTGATCACGCTCAGGAAGTGGCCCACCCGATCGTCGGCGACGCGCGGCTGGTAGCCCTTGTCTTCCGGCACCATCGACATGCCGTAGTGCATCACGACCTGCACGCCGCGCGCATCAGGCACGTCGTCGAAGCCGAAGAAAAAGCCGAAGAAGCCAAAAAAGCCCAGGCTGAACACCGAGCTGACTTCGATCTCGACGTTGTCCGGAAACACCTTGACGTTGTACCAGGTGCTCCGCGAACGGTCCGGTTGAAAGCCCATATCGGCCAGGTCGGTCATCAACAAGTCGGCCAGGTCGATGAGGACGGGACCGCCGGGCGAACGCTGCGACTTGATCGGCAATGCCGAGATGACGCTGTCGTTGTAGCTCACCTTGACGGCGTCGGCCTGCGGGCTGCCGCCGGCGGCGCGGTATTGCACGTTGCGCCGTACGACGAGAATCCGCTCGGCGGCACGGCGGAACGCCAGCACCCACTGGTTGCCGAAATTGAGCGTATCGCCGCCGAGCACCAGCGATCCGGCACCGCGGGCCACTGAAATCGGGAACAGGATGTCCTTGTCGAGCTGGTCGGGCCGCAACTCGAGCAGCAGCGACTGCTCGTCGGCGTTGTAATACAGCGTGAACAGGCCTTCGAGCTTCTTATGATCCTTGGTGACGGTGTCCCACTTGGGGAACTTGTCGGGGGTCTCTGCCGGCTTGGCCTCTTCGGCCGGCTTGTCTTTCTCCTCGGTCTTCTTGGCTTCTTCGTCGGCCCGGGTCGCGGCGACTGGCCCTCCGAGCAGAACCGTCGCCACAACGAGCCAGGCGAGCGCGTGCCATGAGTGCGGTCGGATGCGCATAAACTGCTCCCTCGAGAAAACGGAGTGACGAGAGCCCACCGGGTTCCGCGCCGGCGGCCACTCAACTTGGCATAACCGCTTCACCTTGTTCAGCTTGCCATGCCTAAGGTTACGTTGTACCAGCCGGCAATGCGGAATGCGCGTTTTTCCGGGCAAAAGGCCGGTACCTTGGGAAAGAAACAGGGCAGCCGGCCGCTCCGGGGTGGGTTCGGAACAGCCGGCTGCCCAAGGCCAGCGGCGTCGTGGACGAACTTGGACAGCTACGTGCGGTTCAGGCCCGGACCCCGCACGATTCGAGCAAAAAATCCGAGTCGCAAAGGTCGAGCAGCGAGTCGACGACGATATCGGGGCGATAGGCGAAGCGAGCCAGGTCCTCGAGTCGGGTGCCGCCCGAGAGCACGAGCACTGTGCGATAGCCCATCTGCACGCCGCCCAGGATGTCGGTTTCCATCGTGTCGCCGACGATGGTCGTTTCGGCGGTGGCGAGCCCCAGCTCCTTGCGCGCGGCGCGCATCATCACCGGGTTGGGCTTGCCCACGCCAAACGCCTTCAGGCCCGTGGCCGTTTCGAGCATCGCGACGATGGCACCACAGCCGGGGCGCAGCCCGTGTTGCGTGGGGCAATTCGGATCGAGGTTCGTGGCGATCAGCTTGGCGCCGTCTTGGATCATCCGCACCGCGGCCTCGACCATCTCGAAATTGAACGTGCGCCCTTCGCCCACGACGACGTAGTCGGGATCGTGGTCGACGATGGCGTAGCCGTTGCTGTGCAGCGCGTTCAGCAGGCCGCCTTCACCGATGACGAAGGCCGTGCCGCCGGGCTTCTGCTGGGCCAGGAATCGGGCAGTCGCCATGGCGCAGGTGAAGATGTGCTGCTCGGCCACGTGGATTCCCATGCGGCCCAGCTTGATCACCACATCGCGCCGAGTGCGCTGGCTGTTGTTCGTCAGAAACGTAAAGGGGATATCGAGCTCGAGGAGCTTGGCGACGAAGCGATCGGCGCCGGGGATGATCTGATTACCCCGGTAGACTACGCCATCCATGTCAATCAAAAAGCCGTGATTCATGATCTCTTTCTGCTCTGCGAAAAACGTTGGCATCAACCAGCCCCGACGCGCGTGCGTCCTGCGGCGCGCCGGCACTCACCTTCGCAAATGTCGCGCCAGCCGAAGCACCGTTGTCGCGGGCAAATCTCCCACGCGGGCGCAAGGTGCGTCCATCAAGTTAGTTGCGGCTCCGCGTTTTTTGTGCGGCCGTCCGGCTGCTAGCGGCATTCCGAGTTCGCGGTCGAACCATCTACGATGGTTGAGTCTCCGCTGGTGCCGCGCCGTTAGGCACGGCCCGGGCCACACGTAGCGCAAACATTTGTTTGCCCGGCGGGAGTGTAGCCGGCTGAGATTAGTCGCCCATTGGCAGTCGATCAGTTCTTGCGCAGAGCTTCGACAAAGGCCACGAGGTGACGCAGGTTGTCGCAATAAGCGGCATACTCGATCTGGTTGCGTAACTGCGGCGTGAGTTCGCGTCCCCCGATAACGACGGCCGCGCCGTGCAGGCGCGCGCATTGAAAGAGGCGCCGGTACCGGGCCACAAAGTCTTGATCGGAGACCACGCCGGAAACGCTGATCCAGACCAGTTTTGGACGGACTTTTTCGATGGCCGCGGCGATCGTCTCCAGCGGCAACTCGACGCCGTACGATTCCGCCTGCCAGCCGGCTTCGCGCAGCGCGATCTCGACGACGGCTGTCGGCAGCCGATAAGTATCGCCCTCGAGCGTTCCGCCGATCGCGCGCGGCGCGTCCTCGGCCACGCGCGGCAGCATCCCGCGCAGTTCGTACAACACCCGCTGGCAGATTTCGCACGCGCGCCGCTCTTCGTAGACGTGCAGCTGTCCGTGTTCCCAGCCGTCGCCGATGGCTCGAAAAGCCGGGGCAATGACCGAGTCGCAAATCTCGTAGGCCAGGCTCTCGCCCAGGTAAAGGTCGAAGACGATCCGTCGGGCCTGGTCTTCGTCTCCGGCGAGCAGGGCCGCCTGAAATTGCTCGACGGCTCGTGAAATGACGAGCTTCCCCTGCCCGGTCTGCGAGGGGAGGCCGAGCAGCTCGGGTCGCACGAGCGGCTCCTTCGCCGTGCGCAGGAACTGCACGACATCGGCCATCGGGATGCGGCGATGGCCCCCCGCGGTGCGAGTGGTCGGCAGCAACCCCTTGTCGCACCAGCGTTTGAGCGAAGACTCGCTGACACCGATCGCCTGGGCAACCTGTTTGGGAGTGAGCAGAGATTTCATGTCGAAAGTGCCGGCAGGTGAACGTTTTGATTGATTTTAGGTCGCGGACGGCAAACGTCCAATCGGGCCGGAAGTTTTGGTATTCCGGAGAATTATTGTCAGATTCTGCAACCACCCGCGACTTTCATGCGAATGTTTTGAACGAATCCGGTTGACGCGGCCCGAGCGGGACGCAACAATCGGGTCTGAACGATTTGAACGAATTTTTGTGTCGAGCGAGGTGAAATATGGCCGTCGCAGTTCTCGGCAAATCGGGGACGAACCACGCAACTCCACGCAGGCGGCCGGTCGAGAATCCCGCCCCGTCCGTACGCAATCCGCGGCGAACCAGGCGGCCCAAGGCTCCGGTCCAAACGGCGCCGCTGGCCGTGTCGCTCGAACAAGAATCGCAAATCCGCCTGCGGCTGCGCCGCGTGCTGGCCCTGCCGATCGACTACATCGCGAACTCCGAGTTCGAACGGCTCGTCCATGATCCACTGGCCAGCGATCGACAGCTCGCGAATCCGTGCGGCGATCTCACGCCTGACCGAGACGAGCCAGTCTGCGCCGCAGACGAGGTCGCCGACACGGAAGTGTCGCCGGCAGGTGTTCCCGCCTACTTGGTTCCGCTCTACGGCTCGAAGTTGCTCGCGCCGGCCGAGGAGCGCGAGCTGTTCCGCCGGTTGAACTTCTGGAAGTACCTCGCGGCGCAGCTCCGTGGGCGCCTCGATCCGGAACAGGCCGACGAAGGGCTGTTGGCGCGCGTCGAGCGCTTGCTGGCTGCGGCCACCACGGTGCGCAATCACCTGGTGCGATCGAATCTGCGCCTGGTGGTTTCGATTGCCAAGCGGTTCGTCGACCTCGACAACGTGCTGCCCGACCTGGTGAGCGACGGGAACCTGTCGCTGATTATGGCGATCGAGAAATTCGACTATGCCCGGGGGTATCGCTTCAGCACGTACGCGACGTGGGCTATCCGCTACAACTTTGCCCGCGGGGTCGCGGTTCGCCGGCGCCGGCGCAGCAAGCAACTCTTGGCCGAGGAAGGCGTGCTCGAACAGGCTGAGGATTCTCGCACGGATGCGCGGGTAGCGCTCGAACGCCAGTCCCGGCTGGAAGCCGTCATGGGGGGATTGCTCGAACGGCTCGATCCGCGCGAACGCGAGATTCTCGCGGCCCGATTCGGCATGCATCCGACCGAGGGGCCGAACACCTTGCAGGAGATCGCCCGCCGGCTGGGCGTCTGCAAGGAACGGGTGCGGCAACTGGAGATGCGGGCCCTCAACAAGCTGCGCGCGTACGCCGCAGAAGGGCGATTGGCCCAATTCGCGGAGTGAATCATGGTGACCGCGGCGAGCCTGCTCTGGTTTCGTCACGACCTGCGGCTCGCCGATAACCCGGCGCTGAACGCGGCGCTGGCTCGAGGCAGGGGTCTGGTGCCGGTGTTCATCTGGCAGCCCGAGGAAGAAGGCGCCTGGCCACCGGGCGCGGCGAGTCGGTGGTGGCTGCATCAGTCGCTCGCGGCGCTCGATCGCGAGCTCCGCGCGCGCGGTTCCCGGTTGATCATTCGCCGCGGTCCGAGCGGCGACGCTCTCGAGCGCCTGTTACGCGAGACGGGCGCCAAACATGTGTTTTGGAACCGGCGCTACGAGCCGGCTGTCGTGGCGCGTGATGCTTCGATCAAGGCGTCGCTCAGCGGCGCTGGGATCGCGGTCTCCAGCTTCAATGCCTCACTTCTCCGCGAGCCTTGGGAAAACACGAAGGCGTCCGGCGAACCGTACCGAGTGTTCACGCCGTTTTGGCGGGCGCTCTTGAAGCGGGGCGAGTTTGGCGAGCCGGAGCCAGCGCCCACCAGGCTGCCCAGCGTCGATCGGGCACTGGCGAGCATCGCTCTCGAAGACCTGCAGTTGGAGCCGCGCATCGACTGGGCCGCCGGCATGCGAAGTACCTGGTCGCCGGGCGAGGCCGGCGCGCAACGCAGGCTTGAGGACTTTCTCTCGCAAGCGACCCAGTATGCGGACATGCGCGACCGACCGGATCGTGACGGCGTATCGCAGCTTTCGCCGCATCTGCACTTTGGCGAGATTGGTCCAAGGCAGATTTGGCATCGCGTCGAGGCGGTCGCCGGCAACAAGCCGGGCGCGCGCGACGCGGTGGTCGAGGGCTATTTGCGCCAACTCGTCTGGCGCGATTTCGCCCACCATCTCCTGTATTACTTTCCCCAAACCGCCGAAGAGCCGCTGCGCCTGGAGTTTGCCGAATTTCCCTGGTTGGCCGATGCCCCCGAGCTGCGGGCCTGGCAGCGCGGCCGCACGGGTTACCCCCTGGTCGACGCGGGGATGCGGCAGCTTTGGCACACCGGTTGGATGCACAATCGGGTCCGGATGGTCGTCGCCTCGTTCCTGGTCAAGCACCTGCTGATTACCTGGCGACAAGGTGCACGCTGGTTCTGGGACACGCTCGTCGACGCCGACCTGGCGAACAACACGCTCGGCTGGCAATGGACGGCCGGTTGTGGGGCCGATGCCGCGCCCTACTTCCGGATCTTCAACCCGACCGCACAAGGTGAAAAATTCGATCCACAGGGTGGCTACGTGCGCCGCTGGGTGCCCGAGCTTGCGCGGCTTCCGGCCGAGTGGATTCACCGTCCCCACGAGGCTCCGGACGAGGTGTTACAGTCCGCCGGCATCGAGTTGGGGCGCGATTATCCGCGGCCGCTGGTGGATCATGCGGTGGCCCGAGGACGAGCACTGGACGCGTTGGGCTCGTTGAAGGCGCCACAGCGCTGAGGTGCTGCTTGCGACCGCCACGCTGGTCTACTTTCCCGGGTGGCAGCGCGGAGGGAAATCGCCGGCCGCGATCATTCTTCGCACGCGGCTGCGATCGCGGTCGCGTTGCTTGATGTCGCGCACCTGGCACAGGCGGCAGGGCAAGTACACCATACCCCCGCAGCGCGGGCAGCGGCGCGGGGGGCCTGTCGGGCGCAAGGGTTCGTCCTCGCGCGGCAATCTGGGGGCATAATCGGGGCGTTTGCCACTGGCGATCGCCCCGACCGTGGCCCTGCTGACACCAAGTTGCTTCGCGATTTTTCGTTGCGACAACCGGCCCTCGGCAAGCAGGCGCCGGATTTCTAATACCAATTCGGGCGACAACATAAGACGGTACTCCCTCAACACCTCAAACTTGAGCCATCGACCGGCCAAGCGGCCCCTTGTGGCCCCAACTCCGTCGCCCACGGAGATGAACGCGCGCGATCTGCCCGAAGTCGCGACGCGAGCCACAAGAAAGGGCAATAACGGAAGTCAAACGCTCATCCAAGTCGTGAAATCAGCCACGGGCGGCGAGGATATCGAAATAGTGTACATATGTCAATCATTTGTTTGCCCCGAATTTGTTTTTGAAGCCGATAAAGACCAGTGTTTTTGTCGTGTTTTCAAGCCATATACGCACTTTTGTTGCGCGCAACGTCGGTGGCGGCGCGCACCTCGCCACCGACGGTTGAGTTGAGCGACTAGGGGCTATGGCGCGAATGAATCTCTCAAGTGCAGCAGGCAAAACGAACGTCAGTTCGCTCGCTGCGCGCGCCGATTGCCTTCAATGCTGGAGTATGTGGCCGGACGCTTGCTTCGGCCCTCGATACCGGCGCCACGTAAGGAAACGCTGCCATGCCGGTTCATCTGATCCACCTCGTGTTGAGCCTGGCTGTGCTCACGGTGTTGGCCTTGTGCAGTGATATCCTCGTCAAAGACGGGTATCAGCGCGACCACTAGGCCCGCGTCTTGTTCGCTGCCGCGGCAGTGAACGGCCTGCAGAAGCACCGCCCGCGCCAGGCCCGGGCAGGGCGCGCGATGGCCCTCGAGGTGGCTGCGCTCAGTCACACCCGGTGCTGACGAGCAGCTCTTGGCGGCTCTATTCGGCCGCGGAAACTGCGGCCGGTTTGTTGGCTGCCTCGATGCGGTAGAGCCGCTGATCGGTCCGCAGGTAAATCTCGCGGCCGACGATTGCCGGCGACGCCAGCAGCTTGCCTTGAAGCTGGTTCTTGCCCAGCAGCTCGAAGCGATCGCCCGGGGCGAGCACGTGCGTTTCGCCCTCCTCGCTGCAGAAAAAGAGCTTGCCGTCGGCATAGACGGGCGAGGCACTGAAGTTGCCGCCGAGGCGGTGTTTCCAGACCTCGGTGCCGCTCCGAGCGTCGAGGCAGGTCGCGACCCCCTGATCGCTCACCATGTAAATGCGCTCGCCGACCAGCACCGGCGAAGGATTCGCCGGCACCTGCCTGGTCGTCTTCCAGGCCACGTGGGTTTCGGTCACGTCGCCGGCGCCGTCGGGCCGCACGGCCCACAGTTCGGGCTTCATGTACCCGGTGCAGAAGAACACCAGGTCCAGGCCATACAACGGCCGCGGCACGTTGGAAAACCCCTTGTAGCCGACCTGCCAGAGAATCTTGCCCGTGGCCGGATCGAGCGACAGCAAGTGATCCGCGCCGGGGGTCAAAAGCTGCGTGCGCCCGGCCGATTCGATGATCAGCGGCGTGCAATAGGCCTTGCGGAGATCGGGATTTTCGTCGAAGGGGCCCGGCCGATCGAGCTTCCACGCGATCCGCCCGGTGTGCTTGTCGAGCGCCACGATGAACTGCACGTCGATCCCGTCGCAAGGGATGATGAGTAGGTCGTGCCAGACGATTGGCGAGCTGCCGGGCCCTTCCTTGTGATCGAGCTTGAGCTCTTCGTTGCGCCACAACACGTTGCCTGTGGTCGTGTCGACGCAGGCCGTGCCGAGCGTGCCGAAGTGCACATAGAGCCGATCGTCCGCGAGGACCGGCGTGGGCGAGGCATAGCTGTTCTTGGCATTGATCGGCGGCAGCTCGGCCGGGCGGAACAGTTCGACGCGGCGGAGAATCTTGCCGGAACTTCGTGCGATGCAGATGGCTTCGAGCAGGTGGCCTTGCTCGGCCGACGCGCTCAGCCAGATCTGGTCTCCGCTGATGACGGGCGAAGACCAGCCGAGGCTCACCAACAAGGTCTTCCAGGTGACGTTTTCGTTGTCGGTCCAGTGGACCGGCAGGTCGTGCGCCTCGGCGTGGCCCTGGCCGCCGGGACCGCGAAACTGCGGCCACTCTTCGCTGGCGCGTGCAGTGGGTCCGATCACCAGCGCCAGTAGGCACGCGGCGGCCACCGCGGGGTTGTTCGGCCCAATCGACCACCGAAGCACGCATCGCAGCAATTCGTTCATCCTTCGCACCCGTTCAGAGTGGTGACGCTATTGGCAGAGAGGAGAGGCCCGATCGGCAGACTCGCCCCGTCGCGGCAAGCATCGGCAGGCACCGGCCGCAGGCCCGCGGCGCGGCGTTCCGAGCGACAGTCTGGCAGCTAGCGGCAGGGGGCGACAGCATGGCAGCAATCGAGGCGGGGATTTCGCGGGCAGGGCCAGTATAGCTGCCTGCGTCGCGGCATGCAGTCAGCGCGCAGGTGCGCAATCCTCACAACCGTACCGCGTTGGCTGGTCGTCACGATGTGCCTGCCTGCAGGGCGAATTTATGACGCAAGTTCGTGGCAGCGTGGCGAATCGTTCAATCCGCACCACGCAGTTTCCGATTGATCGTAGGGGCCTCGCCCCCTGACGATTCCATCATCATCCACTTAACCCGACGGCCGAACATGACCAATCGCATCGCCCTTCGATTAGAGAATCTTCCGATCGAGATGATCGAAGAAGCGCTGCGTGCGGCCCAGGGCCCAGTGTCGTTTGAGATGCTGGTGGCGGTACAGCAGTTCGTCGATCGCATCGGCGGCATTGAGAACGCGTACCTCGCGGTCCAGATGCTGCAAGAGCTCGAAGCCGAGGATGACTCGGTCGAGGTTGTGTTCGAAGCCGAAGACGACGACCTGCTCGACGAAGCCGCCTGACCCTCCGCACGATTCAGCTGAACCACGTGTTCCACGCCGCCTTCGGGCGGCGTTTTTCGTTGGTGGACACGGGCCGGCCGCGCCTGCCGGTGGTTACAGGTTGAGCTTGCCGCCCGGGTCGAGCACGACCGGCTCGGCCTGCGTCCGCGAGCGCACCTGCGCGGCCCAGGCCGCGGCGTCTTGCGCGATCGGCGGCCAGGTGTTGTAGTGCGCCGGGGCGACGCGCCGCGGGGCGAGCAGTTCGATCGCCTCGATGCTATCGCTCGGTCCCATCGTGAACGTGTCGCCGATGGGCAGCACCGCCAGATCGAGACCGCCGCGACCGATCCGCTGCATATCGGAAAAGACCGACGTGTCGCAAGCGAAGTAGATCCGGCGGCCGTCGAGCTGCAGCACAAAGCCGCCCGGGTTGCCGCCGCTGGCGCCGTCGGGCAGGGTCGAGCTGTGAAAGGCAATCGTCGATTGCACGGTGCCGAAAGCAAGCTTCGCTGTGCCGCCGGTATTCATCGGATGCGTGTTTTCGACGCCCTGCTGGCCGAACCACTGGCAGATTTCCCAGTTCGACACCAGCGTGGCGCCGCAGCGCTTGGCGATGGCCGCCGCGTCGGCCACGTGGTCGAAGTGACCGTGCGAGACGAGGACGAAATCGACGTCGATCGACTCGGCGCGGCAAGGGGCCGTCGGCGATTCGTTCAGGAACGGATCGAGGATCAGACGGTGCGAGCCCGATTGGATCAACCACGTGCCGTGGCCGAGCCAGGTCAATTCGACTGCCATGTTTCAACAAGCTCCTCGGGCACGCCAGCTCCCGGATGTCGGCGCGCCGCGCTAGCGATGCGGCGGCTCAACGCGTTTGCCGCAAGAAGGCGTTCATGTGTTTCTTGTAGGCCTCGACGCCGGGTTGACCGTAGGGGTTGATCCCGATCAGCCGGCCTTCGACGACGGTCGCCAGCATCATCATCTGGAAGAATTGGCCAAGCGTCGAGACGTGCAATCGCGGCAGGTGAAGGTCGGCCGTCGGGCGGCCGTCTTCCCGGTAGGCCTGGTTGGTGCCGGCAATGGCAGCGGCCATCACGTCGGCCAGCGTCTTGTCTGCCAGCGAGTTGAGCTGGTCCTGGTCGAATTCCGAGCGGCCCACGGCCAACCGATCGCGCCGTGGCGCATCGACGATCAAGTTCGTAATCAGCTTGTCGCGGGCACCTTCCTGATGCTGCTGCCCGCGCGAATGCAGATCGCGCGTGTTGACCACGGTCAGGGGCGTGGTGCCTTGGCCGTCCTTGCCGAGACTTTCGGCCAGCAGTTGGTCGTACCACAGGCCGGCCGCCTCGAGCGACTTGCCCCAGGTTGCCAGCACGCGGATATCGGCGCCGCGCTCGGTCTCCAGCAGGTGCGAAACGCCCACGTAGTCGAGCACGGGGTTTTCGCCCGGCGGCGCCGTGCGAAAGCGCTCGTTCATCGCGGCGGCGCCTTCCAGCAGCTTGATGATGTCGAGCCCTACCAGTGCGGCCGGTAACAGGCCCACCGCCGTGAAAATCGAAAACCGCCCGCCGACACCGTCGGGAATCGAAAACACCTCGGGGCATCCGAGCGCCGCGGCCAGATCGAACAACCGGCCCGACGGTCCGGTGACAGGCACCAGCCGCGCGGCGAGCCGTTGCGCGTCGTTGCTGCAACTGTTGCGCAGCGCCGCGAGGAACTGCCGCAAGGCCACGGCCGTTTCGAGCGTGCCGCCGCTCTTGCTGCAGACCACGATGCCCCAGCTCTCTTCGACGCTCGACGCCGCGCGTCCGTGGCCCAGCAGGTCGAGGAGCCCTTGCGATGCGTCGTTGTCGACGTTGTTTCCCTCGAAGCTCAGCCGGGGGCAGCCGCCGCGCTCGGCGCGGCTCAATTCGTTGTGATAGGGGTGGCAGCACCCGTCGAACAAAGCGCGGGCTCCCATGTACGAGCCGCCAATGCCGAGGAGCACGATGCGATCGACCGCTCCTGACAGCCGCTTGGCCGTCGCCAGGATGCGGCCCAATTCGCTGCCCGACTTGTCGCGGGCATATTCGGCCAGCAAGCGCTCGGGCAGATACGTGAAGCCGGCATCGAGCGGCTGTTTCGCCGCCGGTACGGCTGCGCCCGACTGCCACAGCTCGGCATCTGCCAAGACTTCGTCGCGGGCTGCCAGCAGCCGCGGCGCCAGAGCCGTCAGTTGATTGGGCTCGAGGCCCGTTTGGGAAAAGAAGGTTCCGCGCGGATCGTAGACGATTGCCTCGGGGATCGACATCGGTGCTCCATTCAATCGGCCTATCCTCTCCCGGACGCAAAAGATACCGGGCCGGGCAGGGGGCGTCATCCCCCTGGCGCGGCATGGCTTGTCTTCAACCGCGATTGTGTTAGGAAAGGGGGGCAAACCTGGCCCACGCTGCGGAGCTGCGACGCATGGATATGCTCGACCTGATGCGGGAATTGCACGTCAAGAACGACGCGAAAATTGTGCTGCTGGTGGCCGACGGGCTGGGCGGCCTGCCGATGGAACCCAGCGGCAAGACCGAGCTCGAAACGGCCCAAACCCCGCAGCTCGATGCCCTGGCCGCACGATCGGTCCAAGGGTCGAGCATCCCGGTGCGGCCCGGCATCACCCCCGGCAGCGGGCCAGGTCACCTGGGGCTGTTCGGCTATGATCCGCTTCAGTACTTGATCGGGCGCGGCGCGCTCGAAGCGACGGGCATCGGTTTCGAGCTGGAATCGGGCGACGTCGCCGCGCGTGGCAATTTCTGCACGCTCGATCCGGCCGGTAACATCACCGATCGTCGCGCGGGGCGCATCGCCACCGCCGATAGCGCGCCCTTGGCCCGTGCGTTGAACCAGGTGAAGATCGACGGCGTGCAGGTCTTCGTCGAGCCCGTGCAAGAGCACCGCTTTGTGGTGGTGTTTCGCGGCGCAGGCCTGGCGGGCCACGTGCACGATACCGACCCGCAAAAGACGGGCGTTCCGCCGCTCACGGCCGTGGCGGCCGACGAGGCCAGCCGCCGCACGGCCGACGTCTCCAACGAGTTCATTACCCAGGCGCGGCAAATCCTGGCAGGCGAGGCCAAGGCGAACGGCTTGACGCTGCGCGGGTTCTCGGCGCGGCCGCAGTTGCCGAGCTACGAGACGGTCTATGGCCTGCGCGCCGCGGCGATTGCGGTGTACCCGATGTACAAGGGCCTTGCCCGGCTGGTCGGCATGAACATCGTCGGTCAGGCCAAGACCTTGGCCGAACAGATCGACGTGCTCGAGGCCGAGTGGGCGAACTACGATTTCTTCTTCATTCACTTCAAGTACACCGACAGCACCGGCGAGGACGGCAACTTTGCCGCCAAGGTGCAGCGGATCGAAGAGTTCGACGCGCAGATCCCCCGCGTGTTGGCACTCGATCCGGCGGTCCTGGTGGTTACCGGCGATCACAGCACGCCGAGCTATCTGAAGACCCACAGTTGGCACCCGGTGCCGACGCTCTTGCACTCGAAATGTTGCCGGCCCGACGGCCTGCAGAAGTTTGGCGAGCGCGACGCCCTGCGTGGCGGGCTCGGCCAGTTCGAGGCCCGGTACCTGATGTCGCTGGCCATGGCCAACGCGGGCCGGCTGGGCAAGTACGGGGCCTAAGCACGCTCGCGTTCGTCGCGCGCGTTTACTTCACCAGTCGCGGGTTGAGCCAGGCCGCGTGGTCGAGTTCGTCGGCCTGCTGGCCGTAGTCGACGATCAGGCTCAGGAGCTTGCCCCCGGCGACGTCGATTTCGATCGGGAGCGGTGCCTGGCTGCCGGTCACCAGCGGGCTGCGAAACCGCTCTTGCTCGTCGACGTACACGCGAAACACGACGCTGCCGCGGCCCTGGGCCGAATCGTCGATCGCCGCCTGGCAGGCAAAGCGGCGATATTGCCCGTCGAGCGGGAAGGTGATCCGCGCCGCGCTGTGCAGGCCGACGCCGCGCAGGTAAATCCGGTCGCGCACGCGCAACAGTCCGCCGCTCACGCCGCGATCGATCGCCGGCTCCCAGGCGACGTCGAGGTAGGGCACGTGGCGATAGCCGGCTGGCTGTAGATCGGTGAGCCAGACGCCACGATGCCGGATCGCGTGCAGCCAGACGAGCGAATCGGCCGGCGCGGTGACTTCCAGCCCCGACGCCAGTTCGGCCGTCAGCGCGCCGCCTTCGAGCTTGAGCGACCGGGCCTGGAGCCTGGCGCCGTCGGCCGTGCCGAACCACCAGCGGCGGGCGTCGTCGGCAGGGCGTTCCCACGCGGCCGCGGCCAGCGCGACGGCGGCCACCTTGTCGCGGTCGATCGTGATCGGGCCCAACTCGGCCACCAGCTCGACTTTCGTGCGTTCGATCTTGCTCAGCGTACCGGTCAACTCGTCGCCGTTGTCGAGGATCACCACATCGCTGGTCGCGGTGCCCGCGGTCAGGCGATCGATCAACCGATCGGTTGCAACCCGATCCGCGCCCACGACGAAGATCAGGCCCGCCACGGTCGCGAGCCGAATTGGCAACGGGCCGAAGCCGAACGCATCGACGCGCAGCACTTCGCCTTCGATGACCTTGACATTCGCCGGCAGCACGCCGCCGCCGGTGAACACGACCAGGGGCTCGGCGCGCGGGTCGGCCGGCGCGCCCCATTCGAGCAGTTCGCCCGGCGCAGTGGACCGCGGTTGGTCGGGGCTCCAGCGGACTTCGCCCGGCGCGGTGATCTCGACCGGCACGGCGCTAAACGGCGCGCCCTCGACCGGAATCGCTTCGCGCGGTTCGGACGCCCAGGCGCAAGCCCCGGACGCGAGCCCCGCCAAGACGACCGCAAACGTTCCCAGCGCCCGACTCACGAAATGCCTCGTTCCTAACGCTGAAAGATCGGCAGATAGTTATTCGGCATTTGCAGGATCACGCAGGCCATCGCGGTGCCGTATTCCTGGCAGATGGAATCCATCCACGAGCCGTCCGGGCGCTGCAGCGCGAGCAACTCGTCGCGAATCGCCGGGTACCATTTCTGCCAGACGTCGCCGCCGGCGTGCCACATCGCCTGCACGGCGTAGTAGTGGCCATAGAAGTAATGGCTTTCGCGATGGAACGTGCCGCCTTGCGGCAGGTAGTTGAGCAGGTAGGCGATGCCCTTGTCGATCTCGGGGCCTTCGTAAATGCCGGCGCTGTACAGCGCGACGACGCCCGCCGCCGAACGCGGAAAGGCGCTTTGCCCGCCTTGCAGCATGTACATGAAGCCGCCATCGGCGTTCTGGCTGCGCTTCACGTACTCGATGCACTGATCGATGGTCTCGCGGGGCACGAAGATGCCTGCGTTGCGCGCGGCACGCAGCGCCATCACCTGGCAGATGGTGACGGAAATGTCGGCGTCGGCGCGCTGCGGCTGATAGCGCCAGCCGCCTTCCTTGTTTTGCGTCTGGACGATCAGTTGGACGGCCTTGGCCAGGCGCGGGCGCAGCTCGGACCGGCGCGTCATGCCGTAGGTTTCGGCCAAAAACAACGTCGCGAAGCCGTGGCCATACATCGGGCCGTGGCCGCTCGCGTCGGGCAGGCTGATGAAGCCGCTGTCCTGGCTGCTTTGCAGCAAAAAGCCGATGCATTGTTCAACGTGCTGGCCATATTTGCCGCGGCCCGGCGTGCTGCCGCTCGACATGAAGGCCATGCCGGCCAGCCCGCAGACGGCGACGTTGCGGCTGTAGCCGCCGGCGCCGAACGAACCATCTTCCAACTGGCGCGAAGCGAGAAAATCGAGTCCCCGGTCGATGGCTTCCTGGGCCGCCGGCGAGAGCAGCTCGCGGGCCCCGGTTTCGGGGTTTTCGTCGTCGGCTACCAGCCCCTGGGGAACAGCGCCGCACAGCAAGACGACGAGGGCGATGCTGGCTGAGCGCGACATGCGATCCTCCGTGCGGTGGCGATGGGTGCGTGGCGTGGCAGTCGTGCGGCTGGGGGAGCTCGCGGTCAGGGCCGATCTTCCGGCGTTTCGACGAGTCGACGGAAATACTGTTCGATCTGCGTTTGATATTGCGGCAAGAATCGCTCGGCGGCGGATTGGCGCATCTGCTCCCGCAACCGCTCGGGCAACTGTCCCCAAAGTCCTTCGATCAGGCCCTGCATTTCCTCCATGTTGGGGGCGAGTGCATCGTTCGGGCCGAGACGTTCGGTGCTTTCCTGCGCTTGTCCCTCGCCGGGTTCACCGGGCGCGCCTTCGCCACTGCCGCTTTGCGGTTCGCCCGGCTTCACCTGGCTGCGCTGCGAACCTTGGTTTTGCGAGTTGCGCGACTTGCTCTGGGATTGCTGCGCGTTGCGCCGCGCCTCGCGGATCAAGGCATCGAGATCGCTGACGATCTGGTTTTGCAGGGCCTGGGTCGACTCGTCGGTCTGAGCCTGGCCGATGCGCTGCTGGACCTGTTGCATGCGTTGGCCGAGTTGCAGCAACGGATTGCCTTCGGCCGAGCTCGATTCGCCGCCCTCGAGACCTTCGAGCAACTGCTGGTCGAGCGGTGATTCGCCGGGCTTGGCGGGGGTGGGCGGTTGTTGCTCGGTGGCCGCCGGTGGGTTGGCGCGAGGGGGTTGGGCCTGTGGCTTCTTGACGGCGTCGTCCAACGCGTCGTCGAGGCCTTCCAATAGTTGGTCGTCGAGCGCATCGCCGGCAGCAGGAATGGCAGGAGCCTGGCCCGCCAGCAGACAGCAGATCACCAGCAGCGCGTTCATGGTTGGGCTCCGGCATCGGGCGGTTGTTCGGATTGCGATTCGGCATCCAGATCGGGCACGCCGGCCGCTTCTTCCTCGGGTGCAGCGGCAGCAGTGGCCAGGTTGCGCGTCAGATCGGCCAGCACCCCCTGCTCCAGGGCCAGGGAGGCGAACTCGGCCTGCTGCGATTCGGTCGCGGGGCCCTGTTGGGCATCCAATTCGGCGTGCAACGCCTTGGTCCGGGCGTTGATCTCCTGCTGCATCAACTTGAGCAGCTTCAACTGCGCCAGCGGTGCGATGCCGTCTCCCGGCGGAGCGCCTTGCTGGTTCTCGCCGCCTTGACCTTCGCCGCCGCCTTCGTCGGGCTCGTCCTGGCCATCTTCCAAGGCGGCGAGCAGTTGTTCCAGGCGGCGCAGCGCTTCGCGCAAGCTGCCCTGGGTCTCGCTGCCGGTGTCGAGCTGCTCGAGCCGCTGCGCGGCTTGCTGCATGCGCGCCAGGCCCGCTTCGAGCGCGTAGCGGAACACCTCCGCCTCGCGAACCTGGGCGGTGATGGCCCGGGTTTCCTGCTCGATGGCTGATTCGGCACGGCTCAATTGGCGCACGCTGATGTGCTGGGCCCGCGTGAGGTGGCCTTGCTTGACGCGCAGCTCATCGAGGCGCGCGTTTTCTTCGATGACGGCGGCCTGGCGTTCGCGCAGTGCGGTGATCTCGTCGCTTAGCTTGGCAAGCTGCTCGAGGGCCAGGTCGGTTTCGGCCTGGCGGCGGCGCTGCTCGAGTTCGCGTTGGGCGTCGTCCAGATCGCGCTGCGCGCGGTCGGCGGCATCGGCCGAGGCGCCGGCGTCGCCTTGCTGACCCTCTTCGCCGGCCTCGCCCAGTCGACCTGCCGCCTGGCTGGCCGATTGGCCCGCCTGGTCGGCCTGCAGTCGCTGCAGCGTGCGGGCAAAGCGATCGACTTCTTCCTGGAGTTGCTGTTCCTCGCGCGCCAGCCGCGCCAATTCACGGCGCTGCTCGTCGCTGGCCGGCTGCTGGGCAAGCTCGCGGAGCTTCTTGCGCAGGCCTTCTTGCTTGGCCCGGAGCTGGCTGAGCTGGTTTTCGGCCTCGCGCAAGCGTTTGACCAGGCGGTCGAGCTCCTGCTCGCGGCGGCTGGCGAGCGTGTCGAGCATGTCGTCGAGCTGCTTTTCGACGGCCGCTTGTGCTGCGGTGGCCTGCCCGATCTGGTTCTGGCCCGTCGCCGCCGCGGCGGCGCGCATCTGGTTGCTGGTGCCTTGCTGCTGCGCTTGCGACACGGCGTCGCTGAGTGCCTGCGCGGCCAGCGGGTCGTCGCCGGAGCGTTGGGCCGACATCCCTGCCATGCGCTCGAGCAGTTTTTCCAGGCGGCGTGCGAGCTCTTGTTGCGTTTGAGCCAGCTTTTCCAGGTCGGCGCGTTCTTGCGGCTTCAACTCCTCCCGGCTGCGGGTCACTGTGCGCCGGCCCAGTTCGGCGGTGGCCTGGCCGAGCTCGCGCTGTTGCTTTCGCAGCTCGACCAGGTCACGGCCGAAGCGGCGGTAGTTGTCCCATTGGCCGAGATCGGCAAGTTGTTGCTCGAGCGAATGGATGACCTCGTCCTGGCGTTGGCCGGCCGTGGCGATCGACTCGGCCACGGCGCGATCGGCAGCCGTGGCGCGATCGGCGGCCGTGGCGGGCGCGTCGGCGGCTTCGCCCGGCGGACGTTCTTCCAGAGCGCTCTGTGCCTGCTTCAGCGCACTGGTCAATTCGCGCTCGATCACCGGCAGCGGTTCCTTGTTCAGCCGCTGCAACTCCGCGATCAGCTCGCTCATCCGGCGCTCGATGTCGGGATTGTCGAGCTGATTGTTGCGCAGCTCTTCGAGCAGCGCCTCGACGTGCGAGATCACGCCCTCGGTCGGGCTGGACAGTGTGCGCCCAACCTGGCGCTGGGCCAATTCGGCGCCGTGCAATTGATCGACGTCGGGTTTGTTCAGCTTGCCCGCCTGCTGGATCTGCACCTCCAGGGCCGCGGTCGGGGCTCGGGCCCCGCGCTGCATCTCGAGCGCCCGCGCCAACTCGCTGAGAATCAATCCCTGACGCTGCGTGATGCGATCTTGCAGCTCCTCGGCCGTGATCACGGTCAGCCGCCGGGGCAGGCTTTGCGCGATCTCGGGACGATAATCGCTGGCCGAGGCGTGGAACGTGATTTGGACGCCGGGCTTCAGGCCCAGCGAGGCCAGTTGCCAGCGATGCTCGATGCGCCGCGATTCGCCCGCGTTGGCCGTGTCGACGCGATCGGGCCGCGGCGCGCGGGCCACCTGCTGCGGTCCCTGGTAGAGCGGGACGACCGTTTCCCCCTGGTCGGATTGATCCGAGCGCAGCAGGTGCAGCAACACGTCGCGCAACGCGAGATCGTCCTTGGCCGTAATCTCCAACGGCACCTCGGCCTCGGCCATGACGAAGATGTTCGCCGTCGGCTCCTCGATCGTCACGCTGGGGACCGCGTCTTCAATCACTTGCAGCTCGTACTGCGTTTCTTCTCCGGCGGCGACTCCCTGCTCGTCCTCGAGCACCAGCCAGTAGGTGCCCGACCGCTCGACGACGAACGGCTCCGCGGCATCGGCGGCAGGCACGCTCAGGCTGAGCCCGTCGGGCGCGATCTCGGCCGCGAGCTGTTCGCCGGTCGATAGGTGCAGCGTCGCCGAGCGGATCGGTCGATTCGTCATGGCCGACCAACGCACGTGCGTGCCGGCGATGGCCTGGATGCGGTGATCGACGGTCTCGGGTTCCCAGCCGGTGTATTCGGGAAAGCGCAGCTCGGCGTTGAGCTTCGTGATTTGAGGCGGCTCGATGACGCGCAGCGCGACCCAGGGCATCGAGCGATCGTCGCCACCGGTGGCGCGATAGGCAAAAGGCCTCCGCACGTCTTCCTGGCGATAAACCATCGCGGTACCGGCCGGAGTCATCTCGAGCGTTTCGGTCGCCTCGTTGCCGGAGTCCTGGGTGTAGCGGATCTGCAATTGCACCCGCGCCGGCAAGGTCGTGCCGTCCGCCGGCACGACGGCGACCTCGAACGTCTGCCCCAGGGCCACGTGCGTCACGGTCTCGCGCCATTGCAGCCGATGCTGCCGCGGCCATTCGACGTCGGACCACGGAGTCGCCAGCCGTGCCAGCCCAATCCGCGCCAGCGACGGCTGCCAGAGGGCCAGCACCAGCGCCACGGCGCAGGTGCCGGCCGCCAGGTACAGGGCCCGGCGCACGGGCCGGGGATCGAACACCTCGTCGAAGTCGACCGTTTCGGTCTCGGCTTGCGCGTTGGAGATGATCGCCCGGCGCAATTGCTCGGAGCCGGCCGCGGGATCGTCGGCCTGTTCGCCGAGGAAATCGACGGCCGACGACAGATGATCGCGCAAGGCGGGATAGCGTCGCTCGATTCTCTGGGCCAGCTCGAGGTTCGAGAATCGTCGCAGCAAGGCCGGTACCAGATACCGCACACCCGCCCAAACGATGCCCGCGGCGGCACCCAGCGCGGCGAGCACGCGCAGGCCGCGGTCGTCGGGTCGCAGCCAGTAGTCGCCCAACACCAGGACCAGCACCAACGCGACAACAGCGGTGACCGTCCGGGCCAGTCCGAAGGCCAGCACCAGCCGCGCCGCGCGGCGGCGAACGTAGGCAAGCCGGGCTAGCAAAGGATGAGTCATGAGAATCGGCCCGAGCTTGCTCGACGGCGCCATGGCGGCTCCGCCGAAGGGCAACCCGAATTATAGCATTCCCTTGCGTTTGCGCAGCAGCCACTCGCTGCCCACCAGCGCGAGAAACAGAGCCACGAGCGGCCAGCGATTCCAGAGCACGATTCGCGGCAGCGTTTCGACGGGAACCTGCCGTCCGGGCGGCAGATCGTCGAGCAAGCTGCCCATGGTGGCCACGCTGTAGTAGTGCCCCCCCGTCGCCTCGCTGGCCGCGCGGAGGATGCCGGCCTGCATTTGGGTCTGGGCAAACTCGCCGGGCGGCGCGACCACGGCAAAATCGGCGCTGGGCGTGTTGCCGGCGGCCGAGGGCGTTGCGACCCATGCGTGATAGTCGCCTTCGGCCAGCGCGGCCAACGCTCCTTCGAACACGCCGCGGGCGGTGGCACTGCGATGCAGTTGCACCGAGCGGCGATCGCTGCCTTGGCGTTCGACCATCACCGTGACGCCGTTGTCGGCCGTCGGGGCCTGACGCTCGTCGACGAACTGCACGCGCAGCCGCGCCGTTTCGCCTCGCTGATATTCGCGGCGGTCGGTCGTCAGCTCGGCCGCGCGATCTTGGCCCAGCAGCTTCGTACGGCTCAGGAAGCGAATGGCTTGCACCCAGTAGCGGGCAAAGTAGACGTCACCGACGCGGAACCGCCACCGCCAGGTCTCATCCGTGGCATGGAACAACACTTTGCCGGCGCCGACGTATTGCAGGGCGATGATCGGCAGCGGCTGGCCGTCGGCACCGACGCGCGACGGGTGCGCCGCCAGCACGCGGGCCGCGGGCTTCAGTCCGGTGCTTTCCAGGCACCAGTACAACGGCGGCAGCGTCCGCCAGATCTCGGCCGTCTCGGCCGTCGAGTCGCCCAGGTTCATAAACGGCGTCGCCGCGCCGAGCTCGGTCGGCAGCGGGCGAAAGGCCTCGGTCTGCGCCTGCCCGGCCGCGGTCACCGAGCTGTCGAATTGCAACGGGAAGAGCTGCGCCAGCGGCGTGTCGCGATAGGCCAACGGCAGGTACATCGGCCCCGCGGCGATAATCAGGCCGCCGCCTTTGCCGCTGTCGGTGACGAATTCGACGAGCTGGTTGATGGTCGAGCTGCTGAGGAACACGGGATTGACGTCGCCCAAAACGATCACGTCGTAGGCGAACAGCTCCTCGCGCCGCACGGGGAACACCCGCAGCGCCGTGGCGTCGAGGTCGGCATATTCCGGATCGGCCTCTTGCAGGAAGGTGTCGAGCTTGATGGTGCTGTCGCGGCCGAGCATGTTCTTCAGATAGCGGAACTCGTAGCTCGGATAGGCCTGCACCAGCAGCACGCGGATTTGTTCTTTGCGCACGCTGACGTGCCGCTTCTGGCGATTGTTTTCGGTGCGCAGCTCGCCTTCCAAGGGCTCGACCTCGATGACGAAGTCGTCTTCGCCGACGGTTGTCGGGCGGTACGGCAGCTGCAATCGCTGCGACACGTTGTCCGAGTCAAGCTGCACTTCGAGTTGTGCCAGCACGGCAGGGCTGTGCTCGTCGCGCAGCGTGATTCGCACGCGCTGTCCCTGGTAGCCGCTGGCGGTCAGCTTGAGATCGAAATTGATGATGTCGTCGACGAATACGACCTCGTCGACCAGCAAGTCGGTCAAAGCCAGGTCGCGCACCGGCCGCTCGTCGCCCAGCGCCACGGCGAACACCGGCACGCCTTTGCGCCGGGCATAGGTGGCCGCCTCGTCGAGCGGCGGTCCGTCGGTCACGATGCCGTCGGTGAGCAGCACGACCGCCGTTGGCGGCGTGCCGCGCAGATCGTTGAGCGCCGTCCGCACGCCTTCGCCCAGCCGTGACGATTCGCCGGCGGCGCTGGCCGTCTGCAACTGCTCGCGCAACTCGTCGAGCGTGCCGGCGTGCTGCCGCGCCGCCGCGGCGACGAAATAGAACTTCAGCCGGTATCGCTGATCCAGCTCGCGGAGCACCCGCGCGTCGTCACCCAGCAACAAGCTCTTGGCGAGGTTCAGCCGGGTGGGCTCGGTCAACTCGACCCCCGCCAATCGCTCGGCGACGGTCGACCGCAGTTTCTCATCGCTGTAGCGGTCGGCGATGCTCATGCTGGCCGAATCGTCGAGCAGCACCAGCAGTGCCGGCAGGCCGGTGCGCGTCAGCGACAGGAAATACTCGGCCAGCATGAAGAGCACGATCGCCAAGGCCGCCAGCCGGAGCGCAGCCAGCAGCCCGCGGTAAGCACGGCTGGCGCCGCCCGACTCGCGCGAGTAGAGCAGCACGACGAACGCGGCCAGCGCAGCCAAGAGCAACACGGTGAGCCAGGGCGCCAGCGGCCAACTGTGTTCGAGACTCCAGACGGTGCCTTCGCCCGCCGGGGCGCCGGACACGCCGAACCAACGCTGCAGCCAGTTGGGTGCGTCGTGCATCATGACGAGCGCCATCCCATCGAGAACGACAGCAACTGTTCGAGGACCAACAGCGCCAGCACGCTGCCCAGGAGCCACCGGTGCAGGCCGCTCCGCTGAACGAGCTGAGCAGTCGCCTCGGCGTCGGTTGTTTGCCAATGCGTGCGGTGCAGGTAAGGAATGCCCGGCCAGACGTCGGCACGCAGCTCGCCCGCAACCAACGGCGTCAAATCGCTTTCCTCGATCGGTACATTCACGGCAAAGCGATGCGCTGTCCCTTGGGGCAAGCTGGCCGTATAGGCCCCGCTGGTCAACGTCTCGGCATAGCTCCACTCGCCGCGATCGCCGCGGGTTTCGAGCCGCACTTGCGACAACTCACCGTCGGGGCCCGCCAGGCTCACCAGGGCGTCGCCACCCAATCCGGCGACGGTCGAACCGATCGTCTCACCGACCTGCACGTTCAGTTCCGTGGCGCGCCCGGCGAGCGAAGCCACGAGCAGCTCTTGCACGATGGGCACATAGCTCGGCCACAGCGGCATTGAGTTCCACGTCGTGTCGGCCGACGTCGTCACGAGCAGGCAACGGCCCCGATAGCGCGGCGTTTCGACGATCACCGGATCGCCACTGCTGAAGGCCAGCGCCACCTGCGTCCCCGGATCCTCCACGGGCTTGGCCCGGATGTACTTGGTCACGGGGGTGGTCAACAGACCGGCCCGTTCTTCGCCGCGAAACGCGCTGACGATCGGGTGGCGATAGCCGAGGGCGTCGAACGTGTATTGGTTTTCGCTCACGACGGCTTCCAACCGGGCCGGCAAGATCCGCGGCGCGGACTGATCGTCGCCCAGCAACTGGCGGTTGTAGTTGTCCAGTTGGACTTGCTCGCCCAGGAACAGCACCACGCCGCCGCCGCCTTGCAGGAAGTTCTGCAGGGCCCGGGCCTCGCTCGAGGTGAATTGGGCCACGTTGCACAGGAACAAGGCGTCGTAACTGCCCAGTTCTCTTTCGAGCAGCGCTGTTTCGGTCACGACCTCGGCATGGACCGTCGCCCGGGTCTGCCGCGGGTCTTCAGGAGACAACGCCACTTGCAGGTAATCGGCGGCGCCGCCGAAGCGCTCGCCCGAGGGCCGGCCGTTGATGCACAGCACCTCGATCGACTCGCGCACGGCCAGCACCAGGTAGCGCCGATTGTCGAGCGCGAGCAGGTCGTCGGCCAGCCGCGCCTCGAACACGTGATCTCCCGGCGATTCGCAGGCATACGTAAACGTGGCGCTGGCATTGCCGCCGGCGGGCAGATCGAGCGTTTGCTCGCCGATGCTGCGCCCGTCGACCAGCAGTTCGACGCGCTGGCCCGCGCGGTCCTGGCGGCCGAAGTTGTGAACGTCGACGTCGAAGGCCAGCGTGCGGCCCACCGTGGCCAGCGGCTCGGTGGCGGCCAACCGGGTGATGGCCGCGTTTTCGGCCTCGGGCTGGCCCAGGTCGAGCACGACCAGGGCCGCTCGCTCGGCCAGACGGCGGCTCTGCGCGCGGAACTCGGCGCTGCGCGTCTGGCCGGCCTCGGGCAACCAGGTGCTGCGCCCCAAGTCGGTCAGAAAATACACTTCGTGGCGCCGCAGCCGGGGATATTCGCGCTCGACCTGCTCGAGCAGCTTCTCGATCGCGCCGACCGTCGCGGGCAAATCGCCGCGCCCGTGCGGCATGTGCAGATTGGCGATCTCGTCGAGGAAGCTGGCCGAATCGAAGGCCGGCGTGCCGACCACGACGCGCGGCGGCTCGGCCAGGAGCACCAGCGTGAACGCGTCGCCCTGCGGGCTCTCTTCGACGATCCGCGTGGCGAGTTCCTTGGCCCGGGCAAAACGGTTGCGGTCGGTCGGCCGGAAATCCATCGACAGCGATCCGTCGATGACCAGCACCTTATGGGCGTTCGGCTCGTTGCCGATGGCGGCCCCCAGCCGTTCGAGATAGGGTTCGGCCACGGCCACGACCAGCAAAGTAATCAGCAGCGTGCGGATGGCCAGGAGCAGCCATTGTTCGAGTTGCAACCGGCGCGAGTTTTTCTTCAGCGCGGCGAGCAGGAACTCCATCGCGGCCCAGGTCGTCTCGCGGCGCTGGCGGCGATTCCAAAGGTGGATCAACAGCGGCAAGCCGGCCGCCGCGAGCCAGCCGAGCATGGCCCAGTTCAAGAATCCAAACGCCAGCAGCGCGGCCGCGGAGCTCATGTCAATTTCGACATCCGTGCAGCAAGGAACCCGGACAGCGCGACGTCCAGCGTTTGATCGGTGCGCAATTGCAAGTAATCGATCCGGCGCTCGCGACAGGCGCGGCGGACGCCGCGCAAGAACCCCTCGAACTCCTGCAAGTACGCCCGGCGGATCGAGCGCGAATCGGTGAGCACCTCGGGCCACTGTTCGAGGCCCTTGAACAGCGTCGTGCTCTGAAAGGGAAACTCGAGCTCGGCCGCATCGAGCACGTGGAAGATCACCACCTCGTGCCGCCGATGGCGCAGGTGTTTCAAGCCGGCCACGATCGAGTTGATGTCGTCGAACAGGTCGCTCAGCACGACGACGACGCTGCGCTTGCGAATCCGTTCCGCCAGATCATGGAAGATCGGGCCCATCCGGCTCTTGCGGTCAGCGCTCGATTGTTCCATGGCGTGCAGCAGTTGTTTGAGATGCGAGGGATTGCCACCGGCGCGGATGAACTGGCGAACCTCGCGGTCGAACGTCACCAGCCCGACGCTGTCTTGCTGCTGCAACACCAGGTAGGCCAGCGATGCGGCCACGCACTGGGCATACTCGAGCTTCGACATCGCCGCGTCGGGGCCGCGGTAGCGCATGCTCTCGCTCGTGTCGAGCAGCAGGTAGCAGACGAGATTGGTCTCTTCCTCGTATTGCTTGAGGTAATACTTGTCGGTCTTGCCGAAGACCTTCCAGTCGACGTACCGCAGGTCGTCGCCAGGGACGTATTCCCGGTGCTCGGCAAACTCAATCGAGAAACCGTGAAACGGGCTGCGATGCACCCCCGAGACATAGCCTTCGACGATGCTGCGGGCCCGCAACTCGAGTCCCTGGAGCTTAGCCAGCGTCTGCGGATCTAAAAACTTCGGGGAGTTTGCCACGCGCGCCCTTCTCGAACTCTTCGCGGGGGATGTAAGCGATCAGTTTCTGGACGATGTCGTCCGACTTGATGCCCTCGGCCTCGGCATTGAAGTTGGTCATGATGCGATGGCGCAGCACCGGCGGCGCCACGGCCTGCACGTCCTCGCACGTCACCAGTTGCCGGCCGTGCAGCACGGCTCGGGCCTTGGCGCCCAGCACCAGATACTGGCTGGCCCGCGGACCGGCGCCCCAACTGACGTAATCGGAGATAAACGCCGGGACAGCCGCCTTCTCGCGCCGCGTCAGCCGCGTGAACTGCAGGGCGTAGCGGAGCACGTGATCGGCCACGGGCACGTTCATGATGATCCGCTGCAGGTTCATGATTTGTTCGGCGGTCAGCGTCGGCTGCAGCTGGGGCGTGTGGCTGCTCGTCGTCCGCTTGACGATCTGAAATTCCTCGTCTTCGCTCGGATAATCGACGAACACGTTGAACATGAAGCGGTCGAGCTGCGCCTCGGGGAGCGGGTAGGTACCTTCCTGCTCGATCGGATTCTGCGTGGCCAGCACGAAGAACGGCTCGTTCAGGCGGTGACGCTGGCCGCCGACGGTCACCTGGTGCTCTTGCATCGCTTCGAGCAGCGCGGCCTGCGTCTTGGGCGGCGTGCGGTTGATCTCGTCGGCCAACAGCACATTGGCGAAGATCGGGCCGGGCAAGAACCGGAACGCCCGTGTGCCGGTCGACTTGTCCTCCTGAATTACCTCGGTGCCGGTGATGTCGGCCGGCATCAGGTCGGGCGTGAACTGGATCCGGCTGAAGGACAGGCTCAGCGAATCGGCCAAGGTGCGGATCATCAGCGTCTTGGCCAGGCCCGGCACGCCGACCAGCAGGCAGTGCCCGCGGGCGAACATGGTGATCAGTAGTTCTTCGATGACTTGCTGCTGGCCGACGATCACCTTGGCCAGCTCGCCGGTGATTTGCTGATAGGCTTCGTGCAATTGTTGCACGCTGTGCAGTTCGTCGGCCGTCGAGGCAGGAGCGGTCATGGTTGTCCTTTACGAGGAACGAAAGTTCGCTGGCCGCCGGCGCGTCGCTCGAACGCAGCGGGCGTTGCGCGGGGCCGCGTCGCGGCAAACTGACTGAAGACCACCAGCTTATCGGGACCGGCAATCAGCAGGTGCTCCGGAGTGACCAACAGGTTGCCGCCGATCACCGCCGTGCCGTCCCATTCGCGCCGCGCGGCCAGCGAAATACTGCGCAACTGCTGACCCGAGGCCGAGTCGAACACCAGGATTTCTTCCCGGGTAGGCCAGATCACCTGGTCGCCGACCAGCAGCCCCCGGCCATAGCCGCGCAAGGAATGATCTTCCGGGACGCGGCGGATGATCTTGAACTCCTGCTGCGCCAGGCTGATCCACCACAGCCGGTCGCCGCTGGCGATCAGATTGCCGCCGGCCACGCCGAGCAGATGCACGACGTCTTCGGGCAAGGACGATTCCCAGAGCAATTGGCCGCTGTCGGCGTCCAGCGCCAGAATCGCCGGGCTATCGGCCGGCGCGACCAGCAACAGGCCCTGGTAGTAAAGGCACGGCGTCAGGTCGCGGTAGAAATGCGCCGCCGTGTCGTTCAGGTTGCCGCCGCGAGCCCGCGGATACAAGGTCAGCCAGCGGATGCGTCCGGTGCCGGCATCGAGCGCGGCCACGGCGCCGAGGTTGGTGTTGTAGTACACCGTATCGCCATGCAGTGTCAGCAGGTTGTGCGAGGCCTCGCTCACCTGGTTGTGGGCGGGGGTGTCGGCGCCGCAGACCATCTGACGCCACACGGGCCTGCCGGTCACGGCCTCGTAACAGGCCACGTGTGTTTGTGGCTGCACGCCGGCGCGACGCATGGCTACGTACACGAAGTTTCCGGACGCCACGGGCGTGCCCTCGAACGCCCAGCCCAGTTCGTCGGGCGGACGCTCCCAGAGCAGCCGACCTTGTGCCTCGAGATCGCGGCAGACGAGCGTCCCAGGCGATTCGATTCCGAGCGGCTCGTTGGCGACGCTGGTCAACGCCGACCCCATCCGCGCATAGAGTCGCCCGTCGGAAATGGTCATCGTGAACCGCGGGGTGCCGAGCATGCGGCGCGGGCGGACGCTACGGTCGGCCGACTGGCTGTCGGGCGCGTGCAACACATGGCTGGTCATGCCCCAGGGCGCTCGGCCGGTGCGGAGATCGAAGATTTGGATCTCTTGCTCGTCGTTTACCAGGATCAGGTCGCGATAGACGAGCGGATAGTAGCTCAACAGGGCCTTGTTGTCTTCCGCCACGCGCCGCGGCCGAAAGCCGTAATTCTGCGCGAGGTTGGCGTCGGCGATTTGCGCGGCACGTAAGGGAGCCTCCCAGAGCCGTGCCGCTACGTCGAACTCGCCCGCCAGCACGGCGTTGCGTTCGGCATTGCCGGCGAACGTGCTCCAGGTGCTGATGCGCGGCGCCGCCGGCCAGGCGGCGGCCTCTTCGAGCAATTGCGTCAGTCCTTCCGCCAGGCTCACGTCGCGTCCGGCCAGTCGTCCCCGGGCCTGGGGATGCAATTGCCTGAATTGATCGAGTTCCCGGACGGCCCGTTCGCGATCGCCCGCGGCGATCGAAGCCAGGACGAGCCGAGAACGCACCAGCGCGAGGTCGAACTGCGTGTCGGGCACCGCCAGGCGCGTGAACGCGTCGGGGTGGCCGGGCAGTTCGCCGTTGGGTACGAGCTGTTGCCAGCAGGCCCGCGCCGTGCCGAAATCGCCGTCGGCCAGGGCGAGTTCGCCGAGGGTCATCAGGCCGTCGTCGCCCCAACTACTGCAAAAATATTGCTCGGCCACGTCGCGCAGCCGGCGCGCGTCGCGCTGCTTGCTGCCCGATTCGTACAGAGACTGCGCCTGTGCATCGACCCGGCTGCGGTACAAACTCAATGCAGCCGGCGGCAATCCGGCGATCAGTCGCTGGCAGTACTCGCGCACGGTCACATAGCGCTGCGGCGTAAGCCGTGTCAGCTTGTCGCCGTAGTTCTCCATCACCTGGCGCAGCGTCTCGATGCCTTCGTCCCATTGGCTGGCAGCGAATAGGGCCCGGGCCTGTTCGAGATGGGTGCGGGCCGCGGCATCGGCTTCCTCGACGACCACAGCGTCGGAAAGCTGCGTGTTGGGCGTGCCGATCATGAATTGGGCGCACGCCGGGGCAGCCAGGACGCACGCCAGCCAGCAGGCGGCACCGGTCGAACGAACTAGCAGACCGGTGCGAGCCAAGCACAAACCCTCGATTGTCGGCACGGCAGCGTGCTTCAAGCGCAACCCTGCCATGGGGTTGCGCACGGTCTCCACTAGTATAGGGGCCGCTGCTCGCCCGGGGAAGCAATTCAGATCGACGGCAGGCACGGAAGGCTTTGCCGCGCACCCACGCAACACATCGCGAGCGTTTCGGTTACGCCTGCCTTGGGGTGGCGCCATGCATGCGGACACCGTCTGCCGCCGCTAGCCGGGGTACACGTGGTACAGCATCAGGTAGATGACCACGCCGGTGACCGAAACATAGAGCCAAATCGGCATGGTCCAGCGCGCCCAGCGTCGATGGGCGTCGCGGCGGTCTTTCAGGCCCAGGTAGATCGTTCGCAGGGCGAGCACCGGGACGGCGGCGGCGAGCAACACATGGCTGATGAGCAGCGCGTAGTAGGCCTCGCGCACCGGCGAGGGGCCTTTGAACGGCACGCCGTGCAGGCCGGTGTGGTTCTTGAGCATCTGGTGATAGGTCAGGTACGACGCCAGAAACACGACCGAAACGGCGAAGGCCGTCAGCATCATGTTGCGATGGGCTCGTTCGCGACCGGCCTTGATCAGCAGCAGCCCCACGACGAGCAATACGCCCGACGTCGCGTTCAAGGCCGCATTCAGCGCCGGAAGCCGGCGCCAATCGAACGGTGCATGCCGATCTGTGCCAGCGGACGTGTCCACGTCGCCCGCCAGGGGTAGCGCGTCGTCTTCGCCGGCGAGCAGCTTTTTGACGTGACTCTTGAGGGCCACAACCTTGGCGTCGGTCAGGGCATGGTAGTAGCCCTGGATCTTGCCTCGCGGGTCCACCAGGATCAGCTTCTCGCTGTGCGCCGCCTTGTCGGCCGGCACGCGAAAGATCTCGTACGCCACGCGCACGATTTCCGCCTCGGCCCCGGTGAGAAACCGCCAACGGTCCGGCGGTGCGCGGAAGTTTTGCCGATATTTGGCCAATTGCTCGGGCGTATCGGTCGCCGGATCGACCGTGATGCTGACGAAGGTCACGTCGACGTCTTCCAGATCGCGCAGCAGCCGCTCGATCGCCTGGTTCAACTTCAGGCAGGGGCCCGGGCAGGTCGAGTAGAAGAAGCTGGCAATCCAGACTTTGCCGGCCAGCGACTGGCTGTCGAACGGTTGGCCGCTCGAATCGGTGAGCGTAAACGGCGTCACCACCAGGTCCTGGAGCTCGGTCTGGGGGAAAGCGGGCCGCCCGTCGCCTTCGTCTTGGGCCAGGGACGTCGCCGCGAAACAAGCCACGATGACCGCCAGTGCGCAGCCCGCGCGAAACCGATTCATACGAGATCTCCCGAGGTGCGCCGCCCGGCAACCAACCAGGCCAACACGAACAGTCCCGCGGCCAGCCCGAGCGAAACGATCCAACAAGTTGCCAGCGCGGGCACATCGGCGCCGATCCGATCGGTGGCGCCATCGTAAAGCAAACGCCGCAAGCCGCCGACGCCGTAGGTCAACGGATTGAGCCGGACGATCCAGGCCAACGGACCCGAGGCCGCGGGAAAGAAGGCGCCCGATAGCAGCCACAGCGGCATCAAGAACAAGTTCATCACGGCGTGAAAGCCCTGAGTCGATTCCATCTGCCAGGCGATCGCGAAGCCCAACGCGGTCAGCGCCAGCGCCAACACCGCCAGCAAGAGCACGGCGCCCAGCACCGCGAAAAGCGACGGCGAAAAACCAGCCAGCGGTGCCAGGCAGAGCATCGCCAGGCCCTCGCCCGTGGCCAGCAAGGCGCCGCCAGCCAGCTTGCCGAAGACCATCGTCCAGCGCGGAATCGGGGCTACGAGAACTCCCTGCAAGAATCCTTCGCGACGGTCCTCGATGATCGAGATGGTCGTAAAGATGGCCGTGAACAACAGCACCAGCACGACCACGCCGGGAAAGAAATACTCGGCATACGCAACGTTCGCCGCCACCCCCGGCAGGCGAAACGATGGCCCGAGCCCCGCGCCGAACAACGCCCAGAACAGGGCTGGTTGTGCGACAGCGCCGAACACGCGGCTGCGCTGTCGGACGAAACGCAGCAGCTCGCGCCCGGCCAGTGTGGCAATCGCCGGCCAGACGGGCGTCTTCGCCCGGCGCCCGGTCGTCGCAGGCAGGCTGGCAACCGGCGTGCTCATCATGCCGCCTCCTCGCGGTCGGCCTCGAAACGCCGGCCGGTGCGGGCGATGAAGACGTCTTCCAACGTGGGCCGCGCGAGCGTGAGCGAACGCAGTTGGCCGCGGTACTCGGCCAGAATCTGTGTCATGGCCGACTGCGCGTCCGACACCTGAATACGCAGCCGGTGATCGACCGTTTGCACGTGCCAGCCGAACCGCTCGCGCAGGGCCGTGGCCAATCGCTCGGGCTGGTCGGCCTCGATCGACAGGTAGTCGCCACCCAATTCGGCCCGCAACCGGCCCGGCGCGTCGAGCGCCACCAGTCGGCCGCTGTCGAGAATCGCCACGCGGTCGGCGCGTTCGGCCTCTTCGAGCAGGTGCGTCGTGGCGACGACGGTCACGCCCTCGTCGCGGCGCAGGCCGGACAGGTATTGCCACAGCTCGCCGCGTGCCGCCGGATCGAGTCCGGTCGAGGGCTCGTCGAGCAACAGGACCGTGGGCCGATGTAGCAGCCCCTTGGCCAGCTCCACCCGCCGGCGCAGCCCGCCCGAGAGCTTGCCAGTCAGTTCGTGGCGGCGATCGGCCAGGGCCAGCCGCGCAAGCAGCTCGTCGCAGCGATCGGCCAGCGTGTAGCCGCGCAGGCCGTAGAGGCGGCCTTGGTGGCGCAGGTTTTCGTCGACCGTCAGATGCCGGTCGAGACTCGGCGATTGAAACACCACGCCGATCTGGCGGCGCACCTCGAGCGCGGCGCTGCGCACGTCGAACCCCTGAATCCGGATCGTGCCGGATTGCGGCGCAATCAACGTCGCGGCAAGGCGGAACAGCGTCGACTTGCCGCCGCCGTTGGGGCCGACAAGCGTGAACAGCTCGCCGGCGGCAATTCGCAGGCTGACACGATCGAGCGCCAGCCGCTCGCCGTAGCGATGCGAGACGCCGTCGATTTCGACCGCGGGTGCCGGGGCATTCACTCCGCGTTCCACGCCAGGGGCGCGGCCATCAACATGCCCATCAACATCGGCAGGTAGAGCACCGAGAAGCGCAACAGGCTGCGCGCCGATGCTTCGTCGAGCCGGCGCATGAAGCGCACCGACAAGAGGAGGTACACGAGACCCAGCACCACGCTGCCGGCCAGGTAGCCCAGGCCCGCCAGCCGCATCGCCGCCGGTAGCAGGCTCACCGGAAACAACACGCACGCCGCGACGACCGCTTGCAGGCCGGCGGCGCGTCCGCTGGGGTCGACCACGGTGAGCATTTGCATGCCGGCCGCCTCGTATTGGCGCCGATAGAGCCAGGCGATGGCCATGAAGTGCGGGAACTGCCAAAGATAGACGATCACAAATAACGTCCATGCACCGACGTTCAGCGGAGCGCCGACGCTCGTCCAGCCCATGATGATCGGCAACGCTCCTGCGATCGCGCCGACCATCGTGTTCAGCGAGGTGCGGCTCTTGAGCGGCGTGTAGATCCAGGCATACGTGAACCAGGTGGCCAGGCCAAACAAGGCCGTCAGCGGTCCGACCGTGAGCGTCAGATAGCCCACGCCGCCCAGTGCCGTGATCACGGCGAAGCGGATCACATCGCGCTCGGCCAACCGACCGGCCGGCAAAGGACGCTCAGCCGTGCGCTGCATGCGGGCATCGCTGGCCCGTTCGATCCATTGGTTGAGCGCGCTGGCGCTGGCAGCGACGAGCGCCGTACCCAGCAGGACGTTGAACAATACGGCGGCCGGCGGCATACCGCCTTGCGCCACGGCCGCACCCACGGCGACCGTGATCAGCACCAACAGCGCGATGCGCGGCTTGGTCAGCTCGATATAGTCAGCCACACGCGCCCAGGATGTGCTTGCGTGCGGCGATTCGATGTCGAGGACAGGCGCCGCGGCTTCGGTGGCCACGGCCGAGGAGGTCAGCGTCGAAGTGTTCATACGGGCAGGACCTGAGATGGATGCGGTAGTGCGGGCGGGGCTAGGAGCCGATCGCGTTAGGGCGGCCGGCCAGAATGACCGTCGGGCGGGTATGGGGGGCGTTCGTAGAAGTTGCTCGGGCGTTGGCCGCCGACGCCACGGCGACCGACTCGCCCGCGGGCAGCCAACGCACGCTCCGCAGCGCCGCGACCAAGGCCGTGGCCAGGATTAGCGAGCCGACGGCCACGTGTGCCGTGGTCACGAGCGATTGGAGCATGCTTTCCGAAATGATCGTGTATCCGGCCGCGCTCGACCACCCCTGGAGCCAAGCGGGAAAACCATAATTCGTCACCCAGGTGGCGCATCCGAGGGCGACTTGCACGCCCACCAGCGACGCAAGCAGCCCTGCCGGTCGGCTCACGGCGACGCGGTCGGGGTGAGCCCAATGACAGCGCACCAGGAACATGATCGGCAGTGCGACAAGCGCCCCGGCTAGGACCAGATGGAACCACAGCACGACGCGGAAAGCCGGCCATTCGAACCCGATGGGCAGATGTCGGAGGTGCGCACCCAGGACCAGTTGCAAGTAGGCCAATAGGGTGATGGTCCACGCCAGCGTCCGCGTGCCGACCGCCGCGCGGCCGGCGGGCAGGGGGGCAGCCTTGCGCCAGCGGCGCGAGGTGATCACCGCCAGGGCCACGGCCAACGCAAAAAACGCCGGGCCCACGCAACCGTGGATCTTGGCCAGTTCGCGGGCATCCTGGATCACGCGCAGTCCGCCCAGCAGACCCTGGCCGATCACGCCGACGAGGGCCAGCACGCCGAGCCCGCGCACCCAGCGCCGCGATTCGCCTCGCCAAATGGCGACGAGCAGCCCGATCGTGACCAGGCCTGCCAGTGCACCGAGCAAACGGTGGCCGTGCTCGACCAACAAATCAAAGGGCCCGAACAACCACGTCTGCCAAGGATAGGCAAACAGGTTATAGCCGTACGTCGACGGCCAGTCGGGCACGGCCATGCCCGCGTTGTGCGTGGTGACCAGGCCGCCCAGCCAAATGAGCGGAAACGTCACCGTCACCAGCGCGACGGCCAGGCGATGCGGCCAAGGTGAATCGAGCTGAGCCGGGCGGTCGTTCATCGTGCGGCCAGCTCCGCAGCGCCGACGCGCAGCGATTGGATGTAATCGACCAGGTTCCAGATCTGCGCTGGCGAGAGGAACTTGTCGCTCGCCGCGCCCGGGTCGCCGCTAGGCGGCGCGTAGCCCGGCATCGGCGTGCCCTTCACACCGACGGCGATGCGGCGGTAGATATCCTCGGGTCGGCTGCCGCCGTGCATCACGCCTTGGCGCAAATTGCGCGGCTGAATCGCGGCGAGCGGCAGGTTGAAGCGGGCCAGCACCGCGGCGGTCGTCAGCCCTTGCTTGGGGCTGTTCCAGATGTCGAAGTGCGATTCAGTCCCGGTCCCGGTTGCTCCGGTCCCGTTGGCATCTTGGCCGTGGCACTTCGCGCAGGCAAAGTTGGCGTCGAGGAACAGCGCCCGGCCGGCAGCGATCGAGGCAGCGCGATCTTTCGGCCGATCAGCCCCGATGGCCAGCTGTCGGGCCGGCTCCTCGGCCTGACGCCACGAATCGGCCAGCGGCTCGAGCAGTTCGGCCACGGTGCCATCGCTCGGCAACGACTCGTCGAGGTCGAACAGCTGCGAGGCGGCAAGCGCGGCGTATTCGCCGCGCAGACTCAGATAACGGACATACTCGACCAGCGCGTCGAGATCGGCGCTGGGGAGCAGCCCAAACGAGGGCATCGCCGTGCCTGGTATCCCCAGCTCGATCGTGCGGCGCAAGTCAGCCCGAGTCGGCCGATCGCCGACCTGCGTCGAGGTGAACTTGAACACGCCGCGGGCAAAGTCACGTGGATATGGCGTGAGGAAATAGGCCGTTGGCCCGGCACCTTCGCCGGTGATGCCATGACAGGACGAGCAGTGCTCGCGATACAGTCCCCGATGCTCGCCGCGCTGATTGCTGGAAACGGGTCCGGCGGCCGATTGCAGGCGGGCCAGGTCGAGATCGGTGCCCGGGGGCAGCTTCGGTTCGTCGGGCGTGCCAAAGGCCGCGTCGAGATGTTGCGCCAACTCGGCCATCCGCGCCAGCGAATAGCGTTCGGCATCGCTGCGGTCGCGGCCTTCGAGGTACGGCTTGAACGCAGCCGGCTCCGAGCGGATGCAGCCGCCTGCGCCCCAGAGCACGGCGACAAGCGCAACGGTGCGGCAGCAGGTGTGCAAGACCGACATCGGGATCACTCGGAGCGAGGCCCCCCGGCCCTAATCGCCGTTCGCGGTGAAAGGGGGCCGCAAGAAAAACCTTACGAGCGTGGGCGAAAGGCTGCGCAGGCCCAACCCGCGGTAAGTCGAGACCGCCTGCGACTCCTTGAAGTTTCTGGCTTCAAGACGCCCAGCGTCAAGCCTGGGCAAATTGTCGCATTCCTTACGGCGCAAGGACTTGCGGCGATTTTTCTGCTCGCTTCAAAGCGAAATGCCAGCGCAACGCTTTACAGTCCATCGCTTAGGGCGCGGCAGTCGCGACCGTCGTTTCCTGAGGTAGCGACAAGACGAAGTCAACCAGGTTCCAGATCTGCGTCGGCGTGAGCAGTTTGCTGTCCGGCGGCAGGCTCGACAGATCGGTGCCGGGCGACGGCCCCAGCGCGGGCATCGGCGTGCCCTTGATACCCGCGTAGATCCGGCGATACAGATCGATCGGCGAGCCGCCGCCGTGGTAGACGGCCTGCTGCAAGTTGCGCGGACGGATTTCCTGAAGCGGCAGATTGAATCGTTCGGCGATGTGCTGTGGTGAAAGGTCCTTCTTGGCGTCGTTCCAGATGTCGTAGTTCTTCTGTGGCGTGTCGCCGCGACCTTGCGGCCCGTGGCACTTGGTGCAGCCGACCGACTCGCTGCGAAACAACTCGCGGCCTGCGGCAATCGAGGCGCTGGTGTCGCTGGGCTGCGGCTCGGTCGGCACGATCCAATTGGCCTCGTCGCGCGCGGCCTGCCAACCGTCTGCCATCGGCACCAGGACCTCGTCGACCAGCAGGTCGTGATCGAGCGTTTCGTCCTGGGTGAATACGTAGTCCTGGATCAGGATTTCGCATTCGCCGCGCAGCGCCAAAAACTTGACGTACTCGACGAGCGCCTCGAGGTCTGCGGTCGGCAGAGTGCCGAACGAGGGCATTCCCGTGCCCGGGATGCCCGCCGAGAGCACGGCCAGCAGATCCTGATCGGTCGGCTTCTGGCCGGCCAAGGTCGAGGTGTACTTGAACACACCCCGGCGGAAATCGCGCGGGTAGGGGTTCAGCAGGCGTGCACTTTCGCCGAACCCGTCGCCGGTAATGCCGTGACAATGCGAACAGTGTCGCCGGAACAGTCCACCAAAGCGGCCGTCCGGTTCGCGGCGGTCCGGGCCCGCGGCGCGGCGGACTTTGGCCATGTCGAGGGCCGTTTCCTCGAACGCGAACGGCTCGTCCGGCGTGCCGAACAGCGCCGTCAGGCAATCCACCACGTGCTGCAGCTTGGCGGGAGTATAGGTCTCGGTGTCGCTGCGATCCTGGCCCTCGCGGTTCAGGCGAAACTGTGCGGGCGGCTCCGCCGTGCAACCCACCGCGACGAGCAGCAGTCCGGCCAAGATCAGGCGATTTACAACTCGCGACGACGCGAACATGGAAACAGCACGCTCAGCCACGGGTTCACTCTTCGGCAGCGCTGGATTCTTCCGCCGCCGCTGCGGCTGGGCTCGCCTCGCGCGGCGCCGGCGCTTCGCCGCGTAGTTTACGCACCTCGTCCGGGTTGGGGAGCGGGTCCCCCGTCGTCGCAGCTTGTTGGCAGCCCGCCAGCGACGACGCGATGGTCAGCGCGGCGAGCAGCGAATGCAGTGCACGGCGCATCGCGTTATTTCTTCGGCTCGATCAACTTGAGCGGAAGCTTCTCGGTGCCCAGGTCGGTGACGGGCTTCGACAGCGTCAGCTTGAGCTTGCCCTTGGGCCACTTCGGCGTGTCGAGAAAGCCCCGGTTCTCGTGCCAGAACTGGAACTCCAATTCGGTGCCCGTGGGCAGTTTTTCGATCTTGAACGAACCATCGGCACCGGTCACGGCGAAGTAGGGATTGTCGCGCGGGAGGATGTAGCCCTTCATCCAGGGATGAATGTTGCACGCGACGGGTACGGGAATGTTCTGCGACCGGTTGAACTTGTGTTGGATTTCCTGGTTCGGGGACAGCAGCGGATTGATGCTCGCTGCCGCGTCGCCTAGCGGTTGGATGTTGACGTTGTGCGGCTTCGGGTCAGAGTTCTTGATCACGATGGGCTGCTTGATCATCACTCCCACGACGCGCGGCACGAAGCGGCAGAAGTCGTTGTCCATCTCCGGCGGCTGCGCGGGACTCGCGGTCAGCTCCGGATTGATCTTCACGTCCTTGGTTCGCACATAGACCAGCACGTTCGCGATCCCGCCCTCGGGACCGACCATCAGCGCTTCGTCGACCAGCTTGTTGTTGTCGCGCAAGCACATTTCCATGTCGACGCTGACGTTGATCGGCTTGGGCTCGGGAGCCGGGCCATCGAGCACGATGCGGCCGGTCAAATCACCCCATTGGGCGGCCGCCGGCGCGACGAGCCCCAACCAGACGGCGGTCAACACGGCTGCTGCCGTCGAAATACGGTGAACCATCGCGGAAATGCCTCCTGGAAATCGTGAGTCCCGTGCGTGCCGGGAGGGCCATCGAGGGGCCGCCGCCGGCGGCCAGGGGCCGGGCTGCTCCCCGCAAATCCACACGCTGTGCGGGGGGGCCGGTAGGTGGGTTTGCAAAGCAGTATAGCCGTCGCGCAGCCCGTCGAACATCCGCCCGCCGAATTCGCCGAGCGACACGCTGCAGGGCGAGTTATCTTGTTTGCCGGCAACCTTTTGTTTTGATCGATGCGGCGGTTTCCCGTGAGCCAGGCCGACGAGCGTTTTTGGGCCCGTTGCGAGCAGTTGTTGATCCGCGATCCGGCTCGCCGTGGCCTGGCCAGTTTTCGCCACCAGGGGGAGCCGCTTTGCCGCGGACATCTGCGACGCGCCGTGGAGAGTCTCGCCGTCGGCAGGCGATTGGCCATTGTGACCGGATTCTGCGTGGTCGAGCACGACCCACCGGTGGCCGAGACCGACGGTCCGCCCGGCGCGCTCTACCTGGCCGCGGTCGCCCGCGATCTGGGCTACGACGTCGCCCTGGTGAGCGATGCCTATGGCATGCCGCTGCTGGCGGCCGGCGCCGCCTGGCTGGGGCTGCCGGACGAAACGCTGCGTGAATTCCCCTTCGAGGCGGGCGGACCGGAGGCGCACGCCCGCGCGTCGAACGCGGCCGACAGCTTCGCGGTCACCGACGCCTGGGTCGAGAGCTTCTACGCGGTGCCCGAGCCGTGGACGCATCTGGTCGCCATCGAGCGCCCCGGTCCGAGTCATACGCTCGACTCGATACGCCGCCAGCCGCGCGAAGGCGCCGTGCCCGAAGAACAGTTCGCGGCCGAAGAGCCGGTCGAGCATCGCGACCTCTGCCACAACATTCGCGGCCGTTCGATTCACGGCTACACGGCCAAGACCCACCGCTTGTTTGAGTGCGCGGCCGGACACTCACCGGCCACCAGAACCATCGCGGCGATCGACGGTGGCAACGAACTCGGCTCGGGCACGATTCCTTGGGAGACACTGCGCGCAGCCATCGACCGTGGCCCCTCGGGGCAGGTGGTCTGTCGCGTGCCGACCGATGCGACGCTTGTTTGCGGCGTGAGCGATTGGGGGGGCTACGCACTGGCCGTCGGGCTCGCGGCCGAACTGGGGCGCGCCGCGACCCTCGCCGAGCGCGATCTCGACGCGCAGCGCGCGCTGATCGAAACGATCGTCCGCCGCACCGGTGCCGTGGACGGCGTGACGTGCGAAGCGCAGGCCACGGTCGACGGGCTACCGCTGGAGACTTATCTCCAAGCGCTGGCCGGGTTGCGTGCGGCCGTGGGACTGGCGCCCTAGGGGGCCGCGCTGCGACCGCGAGGCCCTCGTTTTTGCGGGGGTGCTTTCCTAGAATCACGGTCTGCCACGGCGGCGTTGCGATCGCTGCAACAGTCTGCCGACCCTTTCTCGCCTCGGCCAGGACAGCCATGAACGTCTTGATTATCGGTAACGGCGGACGCGAGCATGCGCTGGCCTGGAAAATCGGCCAGAGCCCCCGGGCCGAACGGGTCTTCGTGGCGCCGGGGAACGCGGGCACCGCGCAGGACGCCGAAAACGTCGATCTGCCGTCCAACGACTTTCCGCGGCTGATCAAGTTCGCCAAGGAAAACAAGGTCGGGCTCACGGTCGTGGGGCCCGAGCAGCCCCTGGTCGAAGGCATTGTCGACGCTTTTGTGGCGGCCGGGCTGAAAGTGTTTGGCCCCTCGAAGCTGGCGGCCGAACTCGAAGGCAGCAAGGTCTTCTGCAAGAACCTGCTGCGGCACGCCGACGTGCCGACGGGCGAATACCGCGTGTTTCGCGACGCCGAAAGCGCCGCCACGTTCTTGCGCGATCGCGAGGACGTGCCGGTCGTCGTCAAGGCCGACGGGCTGGCGGCGGGCAAGGGCGTGATTGTCTGCAGCGGCCGCAACGAAGCACTCGAAGCCGTGCGGCGCATCGGCCGCGAGAAGGAATTCGGCGCCGCCGGAAATCAATTGCTCATCGAGGAGCGGCTCGATGGCGAGGAAGCGAGCGTGCTGGCCATCACCGACGGCCGAACGATCCTGACGCTCGCCCCGGCGCAAGATCACAAGCGCGCCCAGGACGGCGACACGGGCCCCAACACGGGCGGGATGGGCGCCTATAGTCCCACGCCGCTGGTCGATGCGCAGCGCTTGCAGTTGATCGAGGAGCAGGTGCTGGTGCCGACCGTGCACGCGATGAAGCGCGCCCGGCGGCCGTTCCGCGGCGTGCTGTATGCCGGCCTGATGGTCACGCACCAGGGACCCAAGGTGCTCGAATACAACGTGCGGTTTGGCGATCCGGAGTGTCAGCCGCTGATGATGCGCTTGAAGAGCGATCTGCTGACGCTGTGCGAAGCGACGGTCGACGGGCGGCTCGACGAGGTTGGCCCGCTGGAATGGGACCCCCGGCCCGCGGTGTGCGTCGTGATGGCGGCCGAAGGATACCCCGGCCGCTACGAGCGCGGGCGAGTGATTCGCGGATTGGAAGAAGCCGCGCTCGTGCCCGACGTCAAAGTCTTTCACAGCGGTACGGCCATGCAGGCCGGGCAGGTCGTGACCGACGGTGGCCGCGTGCTGGGCGTGACGGCGCTGGGCAATACGGTGGCCGCCGCGAAATTGCAGGCCTACACGGCCGTCAAGCAGATTCGCTGGGACGGCGCCTGGTGCCGCAAGGACATCTCCGACAAGGCGTTGAAGATGGACTTGAAGGGCTGATTCGCCCGCTGGCCGTTACAGCTCGTCTTTCACGAGCGGCCACAACAGCCGCGAGACGCCGAAGAACGCCTTGCGCTGCAAACTGGCCTTCGCGGCCGATGCAGGCTGCTGCGTGCTGCCCGGGGCATAACGTGCCGCGCTCTGGCGATTGCCGGCATGCAGCGCGGCCAGCTGTAGGGCCACGCGTGGGTCATCGATCAGCACGGCGACTTGCGTGTCGCGCAGTTCGCTGCGCGGATCGAGATTGAACGAGCCGATGACTGCCTGGCGGCTGTCGATGACGAACGACTTGGAATGCAGGCAGCGGGGGCCGTGGTATTCCCACAGCTCGATGCCCAATCCCAGCATGGCCTCGCGTTGCGACGTATAGGCGGCCTGTGCAATCACGCTGTTCGTCGAGCCGAGCGAGTTCGTGGCGATCCGCACCTGCACGCCACGCGTCCGGGCCGCGGCTAACGCCGCGCTGAACCGTTCGGACAAGACGAGGTAAGGGGTCTCAATTTCGATCGATTGCGCGGCGTTGCGAATCAGGGCCTCGAGATCGTGCGTGATGCCCGCGCCGTTGGCCTTTTCACCGGGAGGATCGTAAAGAAAGCGAATCGCCGTCACGGGCAACACTTCGCGCGACCAGTCGGGGCCGACAGGCACTTGCAGGCCGTAGCGCGTGACGAGCGCCGCCTTGGCGTCGGCCAATTGGCGCTCGGCGGCGGCGCGCTGCTTCGTGGCTGTGTGGTTATTACGCACGCCGCCATAGACGCGCTCGTTGGGATCGGAGCGCGACGGCTGCGGCGGGGTGAACGGCACCACGGCGTCGTGGCGCCAGATGGCGTCGAAGTATTCGCCGGCCGCGGCGGCGCCACGGCCGGTCACATAGACGTCGCGATCGCGGAAGTTGAACTCCTCGTAACCGAAATACCGCGCCTCGAGATTGCGGCCGCCTGTGATCAACTCGCGCGCGTCGATCAGCCAGACTTTGTCGTGCAGCCGCGTAGTGATCCAGTCAGGGCGATCGAGCCGCGCGGGGTGGTAATTGCGCACTTCGACGCCGCTGCGCACCAATTCGGCCTGGACCCCGGCGGGGATTTCATTATGCATCGCATCAACGAGCACACGCACGCGCACGCCGCGCTGTGCCGCGTCGCGCAACAGGGCCAGCAGGCCCACGGCCAGGTCGTCGTCGCCGATGCAGAAGTAGGCCAGGTCAATCCGGGTCTGGGCGCGCGCCACCACGTCGATCCGGGCCTGCAGCGCGGCCCGATCGTCTTCGAGAATGCGAAGGCCGTCGGCGTGCAGTGCCTGCGGAGGCAGCGCCAGCAGCACCAGCGCGAAAACGGCCCGCGCGCAGCACTGCCATCCCGGCGCGCGCGATGAGCAGGCCGCAAGGTTGCCCTGGCTTGCGTGAGTTTGCAGTTTCATGGGTCCTGTCGGGACGTTTTGCGGGCGTCCCCGCTGTACTATCGACAGGCTCCCGGCGATCGCTCCAAGCTGCGTCGGCTCCACGCCGAGCCCAAAAATTTGCCGCCGGCGCAAGCAAGGCTTAACGTAGGTACCGTTGGGCAGCAGCAAGTCCCCATCCCGCGACGGAGCACCCACGATGCCGGCACTCAGGCGATGGTCAAGGTATGGCGCGCTTTTGGCGCTGGTGCTGCTCGCCGAAGCGAGCCGCGCCGCGGCCGACGAAGCGCCGATCAAGGTGCTCGTCGGCGACCCGACACTCGCACGGCCGCTGATCGAATGTGCCGGTGCGACGATCGACGATCAGTTTCACCTCTGGCTGACGGCTGACGAATTCGCGCGCGCCACGGGGTTCACGCTCAAGCCCGAGGGCCTCTGCCGTGCGGAGCTTTGCGTGCCGTTGCCCCGGCGCGAGCCGCTCTCGCGCGCGGCCGGCGAGCAGACGCAGGTCGATCTGACGGCCGCCGCCGAGTTGCTCGATCTGGCCGTCGCGACGGACGTCGAATCGGGCGTCTGGTGCCTGGGCGAAGCGCAAGTCGGCCGTGGGCAAGGCCTCGCCTCGGGCGTGGCCCCCGATTTTGCCGTGCCCGACCGCCAGGGCAACATCGTTCGCCTGTCGCAATTCCGCGGCAAGAAGGTGCTGGTCATCACCTGGGCCTCGTGGTGAGGGTGCCGCCTCGACTTGCCCGGGTGGCAAGCAGTCTACGACGAGTTGAAGTCTCAGAACTTCGAGATCATCGCCGCTGCGCAGGACACCGGCGGCGAGCAGGCCTGCGGTAAGTTCTACGATAGCGCCAAGGCGACATTCACCACGCTGATCGACGTCGACCATGTGGTGAGCACGGCGTTTCAGATGGTCAATGTGCCGACCGGCGTGTGGATCGACGAGCAGGGGCACATCGTTCGCCCGCCCGAGGTCGCCTATTCGAAGCAGATGAAGGTCTTGGGGCAGGTGATCGGCGACGATCGCTATGTCGCGGGTCTGCGCGATTGGGTCAAGCACGGTGCGAACAGCCGCTTCGTGGCGCCGGCCAAATTGCTCGAGCGCAAACTGGCGGCGCGACCGCTGCGCTTGCGGCAGGCCGACTGCGAGTTCCGCTTGGGGACGTGGTTCCAGGCCCAGGGCGACAACCCGCGCGCTCGGGCACATTGGAAAGTGGCGCAGGAACTGAATCCCGACAATTGGAACTACCATCGGCAGGACTGGTCGTTCCACGGCAGCGAAGCGCTAACCAAGTGGCTGGCCAAGTTCCGCGCGCTTGGCGATCGGCCCTACTACGAACCGGCGGAATTCCCCGCGACCGATGCGGACACGAATCCGCCGGTCGAACAGCCATAGACGCGGCGCCGTTCGCGGCGGATGTGGGGCGCCGAACCGGGGAATGCGGCAGCTTGCCGCCCGCGCCCCCGGCGCGCTTACATGGAGCCCCGCGCAGGTTTGCGGGGCAGGGCAGGTGCGCGGGGCAGGGTGGCGGCTTGCCGTATTTACGCCAGGCCTTCTTCGATCAGCTTCAGGTCTGCTTCGTCGATGCCGGTGTGCTTGAGATTGAGCTGATCGCGGCCTTGGATGCCGATGCCGATTTTCATGGCGTGCATGAGGAACGGGTTTTCCCAGACCGAATAGCGCTGCAAGCGCGGCTCGGTGCCTAGCCACTTGAGCACGGCCACGCCCGTAGCGTCGGCGGCAATCCGGTCGCGGCTGGCAACGATCAGCTTCGGATCGGCCGTGTCGCCTTGCGAAGGACCGCCGAACACGAAGCTGCGGGTCCCATCGAGGATGTTCAGAGCCGGCTTCAGTCCCAGGTTCAATTCGGCAATCCGATTCACCAACGGGGTGACTTCCTCGACGTCGAGCTTGCGGCCGTCGGCGCCGCGGCGACGCCGGCTGCCCGAGCGCTTCTGGTTGAACAGGTCGTTGTCGCCCGAGAACGAGTTGTGGAATTCGCGCCGCGTGTCGTGGCTGCTCATGCCCACGAAGGCCTTCAGCGCCATCGTGAACCAGGCCTGGAAATGCGTCTTGATCACCGGCACGTTGATCACGTGATCGACGGCGAACAACAGCTTGGCCTGCTGGAACCCGTTGGGCCAGTGCTCGGCCTTCTCGGGCTTGAGATGGACCCAATGTTCGGTGTCTTTCGGCAGACCGAGCAACTCGAACTCGGCCGCCGCGTCTTCCAGGCCCACGGCCACGACCGGCGCTTTCACGTCGGAGATGGCCTGGTTGATGGCCTCGATATGGCCGACTTTCTTCATCACGTCGACCGTCTTGGGCGTCGTCGGCTTGAAGATCGGCGAGAAACAACGGTCCGACACCAGGATTCGCTTCGGCCCGCGCTCGGCGACCAGCTTGATCACCGCATAGACGACCTCCGGGCTGGTGGTCGTGGGATTCGGGGCGGCGCCCGTGCAGTTTGGCTTGATCAGCACGGTCTGCTCGGGCTGGATGAAATCGAGCCCGCCGGAGAGCTCGACCGCCTTGCGCACGGCGTCTTCCATGTTGTCGCCGCGGGCCAAACCCACGTCGGCCTTGGGCGCCTCTTCAGCCGCGTGCAGCTGGTCCTGCCAGGTGGGGCGGGCCATCGTCAGGGCCGCGGCGCCCGCGCCAGCAACGCCGGCGGTGCGCAAGAACTGGCGGCGATGGCAGGGTTTGGGCGACACGGACTTCGACGCGTGAGCACGGTGAAGGTGGTGCGACATGGAAAAAACCTCGCCTGCAGGGTCTAACGGAATGCGTTGATTCGATGTTTGCTTGCGGCGCGGGAAGTGGCCCCAGACCGGGCGCCGCCCGGAGTTCGCCCCATCATCGGTTCTGTTCGAGCCATTCGTCCAGCTTTTTCTGCAACGCGGCCGACTTTTCGTTGTGCGACTTGGCCGCCGCGGGGGTCAATGCGCCGACGCCGTGGACCAGCCGCATCGACTCCTGGCGCACGGCGTCGACTTCCTTCGCCAAGCCCTTGGGCACGACGTCCGTGTGGCCGATGTTGCGTTGGCGCACCTGGACCAGCGATGCCCAGAGCCGGTCGTTGTGCTCGACGACCGCCATCCAGGCGGGCTGCTCCTTGGCCATGTCGTTGTGACAATCGAGACACACGTCGGCCAGCTTGAAGTCGGCCGGCGGATTGGCCACGTCGTGATTGCCGTGGCAATCAACGCACATGGGGTATTCGGTGTTGATCCGCTCGGACCAATTCCAGTGGTGGGGGCCTGCGTCGAGCAACTCGGCCTGTTCGGTGTGGCACTCGATGCACTTGGCCAGGTGCGCGCTCAGCTTGGTGCCGATAAAGCCGTCTTCTTCGCTATGGGCGTGGACGTCGTCGTCGGTGCGGCCACCGTGGCAATCGGCGCACGACATCGCGTTCAGATCGTGGACGCTGTGAGCGAAGTCCTTGACGGCTGCGGTCAATTCGCGGCCGGCCGTGAGGTGGCAGCGCACACAGTTGGTGTTCTCCTGGGGGAGCGGCACGTCCTTCGGCCAGTTCTTCGGGGCCACCAGGGGCGGCACATCGCCCGCGGCGACCGCCTCGGCCTTCGGTTGGGGCGATTCACCGGCCGACGGCTCGTCGCCTTCCCCGGCCACGAGCGTCATTTCGGCCAACGATCCGCAGAGCAACAGGATCACGGCGCAGACCACCAGCGCCGGAGCAGAGATCGGCCAACGACGTCGACGCAAAGGGAACACGCTCACAGGGGACACCTCGGAGGTGGATCGATCGGGCCAATGGGCAAGCGTCCGGCCGGCGGCCTGGTCGCTGACCCCCGATGATACACTCTCGCCAACGTGCATTGTCGATTCGGCCCGTAAACGGGACTCAGCAGTCATCTCTGGGAATTGTCCCCCGCGCCTTCGTTGACGCCTCGCCAAGGGCCTATTAGTCTGCTTCCACGACTTAGCTTCCCTGGGAGATTGAGCGATGCGCAGTTGCCGCGGCTGGTTGGCGGGGGCCCTCGTGCTGTCACTGGCAGTGACCGCGACCCGGGCCGAAGAATCGCTGGGCGAGGACGGCTATGCCGACTCGGACGGCGTGAAGATTCACTACGTGACCAAGGGCGAGGGCCCGCTGGTCGTGCTGATTCACGGCTTCCCCGACTACTGGTACACCTGGCGCGAGCAGATCCCGGCGCTGGCCGAGCACTTTCAGGTCGTGGCCGTCGATCAGCGCGGCTTCAACCTGAGCGACAAGCCTGAAGGCGTCGAGAACTACACCGTCGAGAAACTCGTCGGCGATATCGCTGCGGTGATCAAGCACCTGGGCAAAGACAAGGCCGTGATCGTCGGTCACGACTGGGGCGGCATGGTCGCTTGGACCTTTGCCATGACCAAGCCCGAGATGCTCGATCGCCTGGTGATCTTGAACCTGCCGCACCCCAAGGGCCTGATGCGCGAGCTGGCCAACAACCCCGATCAGCAGAAAGCCAGCCAGTACGCGCGCGACTTCCAGAAGGAAGACGCTGCGAAGAAGATCCCAATGCCGGGCATGCTGGCCTTCTGGGTCAAGGACCCCGCCGCGCGCAAGAAGTATGTCGAGGCCTTCAACCGATCAAGCGTCGAGGGGATGTTGAACTACTACAAGGCCAACTACCCGCGCGAGCCGTACGAAGACAACCGCGATTTTCCGCAGGTCAAGGGCCCCGTGCTGGTGATTCATGGCCTGAAAGACGTGGCGCTGTTGCCTGGCGCGCTGAATGACACTTGGAAATGGATCGACGGGCCCCTGACGCTGGTCACCATTCCCGAGGCCGGGCATTTCGTGCAACAAGACGCGGCCGAGCAGGTGACCAAGACGATGGTCCGCTGGCTGACGGCGGAGTAACGCCGGCAGTCGCGGGACAATTCCACGAAAGGGAGAGTTGGCGATGATTCGTTCTCGTTGGTGCCCACGGGGTGCGCTGGCTGCGTTGTTTTTGCTCGCCCCGCTGACCTGGGCGCGTGCCGCCGACAACGAACCACGACCCTACACGCAGCGCGAAGACGTCGTCTTTGGCGAAACCGACGGCGTGGCGCTGGTGATGGACATCTTCACGCCGACCGGCCCGGCCAATGGGATCGGCATCGTCGACATTGCCAGCGGTGCCTGGCACAGCGACCGCGGCAAGATCAGCGACCACAAGACGGCGCAGATGTACGACATCATGTGCGGCCGTGGCTTCACGGTGTTTGCCGTGCGGCCGGGTTCGCAGACCAAATTCTCGGTGCCCGAGATGGTCGCCCACATCAAGACTGCGATTCGCTGGATCAAGCAGCGTCACGAGGAGTTCAAGATCGATCCCGAGCGGCTGGGGCTTTGTGGAGCTTCGGCCGGTGGACACCTGACCTGCCTCACCGCGACCACCGCCGAGGACGGCGACGCCAATGCCCAGGACGAGAAACACTACAGCACGCGCGTGGCCGCAGCGGTTGCGTTCTTTCCGCCGACCGATTTCGGCCGCTGGGCCGGCAAGGAACAGCAGATCGATCCCGAGAGCCGGATCGGCAAAATGCTGATGAAGCTGCTCTTTGCCGAAGGCGGCGCGGGCAAGTCGGCTGAAGAGATCGCTGAGCAGGTCGTCAAGATCTCCCCCGCCCGGCAAGTGACCAGCGCCACACCACCGATTCTGCTGATCCACGGCGACGCCGACTTCGTGGTTCCGTTAGTGCAATCGAAGATCATGCTCGAGGCGCTGCAAGCCGCTGGCGTCGAGAGCCAATTGATCATCAAGAAGGGGGGCGGGCACCCCTGGCCCACGATCCACGAGGAAGTACGCGTGGCCACCGATTGGCTGGAAAAACATCTCGTGCCGCAGCCCGAGCCGGCCGCCACGAACTAGCCGTTCGGGATCGGAGCCGGCCGAAAATCGGCCCGCTCGTTGCCTGCGCCCTAACGCAAGGAATCCCGTGAAAAACGCGATCATTACCGGTGCGGCGAGCGGCCTGGGACGCGCGCTGGCCGTGCGCCTGGCGCGCGAGGGCTGGCGGATCGCCGTTTGCGACGTCAACGACGCGGCCAGCCAGGAAACTGCCCGATTGGTCGAACAGGCAGGCGGTCAGGCCCGCGTCGAGCATCTCGACGTGACGCAGATCGTGCAGTGGCAAGAGCTCAGCCGGCGGCTGCGGGCCGACTGGCAGCAGCTCGATTTACTGGTGAACAACGCGGGCGTGGCCGGCGCGGGCGACGTGGGCGACTATTCGCTCGACGACTGGCACTGGATCATGAACGTGAATCTCTGGAACGGGATTTACGGCTGCCACACGTTTGTCGACTGGCTCAAGGCGAACCCGGCCGGGGCGCACATCATCAACACGGCCTCGCTGGCGGCCATCGGCTCGGCCCCCTCGATGGGCGCCTACAACGTGACCAAGGCCGGCATGCTGGCCCTGAGCGAAACGCTCTACGTGGAGTTGATGCCGTACAACGTGGGCGTGACCGTGTTGTGTCCGGCCTTCTTCGCGACGAACCTGCTCAACGACGGCCGCTTTCGGCACGACAACATGAAGCAGCTTGCCCAACGCGAGTTCAAACGTGCGAAGTTCACGGCTGACGACGTCGCCGAGGCCGCGGTGCGGGCCATGCATCGCAAGCAGTTCTACGTTGTGATGCCGGCGCAGGGGCGTTTCTACTGGTACTTTAAACGGCTCATGCCGGCGACCTTCCTGCGGAAGATCGGCCAACAGTTCTCCGAGCGCGTGGCCAAGAGCTAGCCGCGCAGGCCGTCGCGGGATCGCTCTCATGCTCAACCTGCAAAGCACCTCGAGCGATCGCTGGCTCGACCAGGTTCGGGGCAATGTGCCCGAGCTGTTGATCGACCATGCCCACTGCGAAAAGAAAGCCGCCAGCACGGCCATGAGCCTGATTTTTGCCTATGTCGAGCACGTCGAGCTGGTGCGCGTGTTGTCGGACATCGTCAGCGAGGAGCTGGAGCACTTCAAACTCGTGCTCGACGTGCTGGAACGCCGGGGCATCGAGTTTCGCCGGCTGCGGCCCAGCAGTTACGGGGCGCGGCTGGCCGAACTGGTGCGCGGCGCCGAACCGGGCCGCGCCGTCGATCGATTGTTGATCGCCGGCCTGATCGAGGCCCGCAGTTGCGAGCGGTTCGCTCGGCTGCGCGATGGCCTCGACGACCCGGAGCTATCCGAGTTCTTCGGGTCGCTGTTCGAATCCGAGGCCAGGCATCACAGCACCTATGTGCGGCTGGCCAAGCTGTTCGCGCCGGACGACGAGGTGCATGCCCGCCTCGACGAGCTGGCCACGGCCGAGGCCGAAATCATCGCGCAGGGCGATTCGATTGCGCGCGTGCATAGTTGAGTGAGGGCCTTGCGTCGCGCGGTGCAGTCGGCGCTTAGAACGTCCCCGCCAGCACACCGCCGTCGACGACCAGCGTCGTCCCCGTGATGTAGCTGCCGGCCTCGGACGCCAGCAGCAGCGCCGGTCCGACGAGCTCGCGCGGTTCGCCCCAGCGGCCCAAGGCCGTGCGATCGGCGAACACCTTTTTTTGCTCGGGCGTCAGCAGGCTGCCGGGCAGATCGGTCAGAAACGGCCCCGGCGCGAGGCAGTTGACCGTGATATTCCACGGGCCCAAGTCGAGTGCGCTGGCCTTGGCCAACCCGATCAGCGCCGACTTCGTGGCCGAGTAAGCGTTGCGTCCGGCCTTGCTGGCCAGGCCCATGATCGACGAGATGTGGATGATCCGTCCCCAGCGGCGATCCTTCATCGCCGGCGCCACGGCCCGTGACAGGGCCATGCAGCTCGACAGGTTGAGCTCCAACAGGTTGTCCCACACGCCGTCGTTGATCGTGTCGATCGACTCGGGCAGGTTCGTACCTGCGTTGTTGATCAGAATGTCGACGTGCCCGAACCTGGTCGCCGCGTCGTAAGCCAGCTTGTTGGCGGCGTCGCGGTGCGCCAGATCGGCGACGAAAGACGCTGCCCGGATCGAGAGTCCCGCGGTAATTTCGGCAAGCGCCGCTTTGAGCTCGCCTTCGTGTCGGCTGGCGATGACGACGTCGGCTCCGGCCTCGGCCAGGCCGCGCGCCATGGCCTTACCCAAGCCTTTGCTGCCCCCGGTCACCAGGGCCACGCGGCCAGAAAGATCGAACATAGGATGCATGGCTTCGCCCTCCGCGGCGGGAAACGATTCAAGGTGCCTATTGCTTAAACCGCAGCACGCGTCCGGGCAAGCCGGCGGTGTCTCGGGGAGCTTCCGCGGGCGCATCGACCGCGCCCAGGACCGAGGTGCCGTTGACGAACACGTGATCGACACCGGTCGCGAGGGCGTGCGGCGCTGCGTAGGTGGCCGTGTCGGCGATCGAGTCGGCATCGAACACGATCAGATCGGCGTACGCGCCGGTTCGAACGACGCCGCGGTCGACGAGGCCAAAGCGCTCGGCCGGCCAGCCGGCGGCGTGCCGCACCGCCGCTTCGAGCGTCAACACTCCGCGGCGAACCATGAGACCGAGGATCCGCGCAGCCGAACCGCAGGCCCGAGGATGGATCTGCCCCTCGGGAAACCAGATGCCGTCGCTGCCGAACATGAACCGCGGATGCGCGATCAGCGGTTCGATCAGGGCATCGTCCTCGGCCGTGCGGAACACGAGGGTCACGGCGAGGTTTTCCTCGACGAGCAAGTCCAAGAGCGCCTCGGGGCCACCGCCCACGGCGGCCACATACTCGGCGAGCGTCTGGCCGACGAAGCGCTCGTTGTCGCGCGTGACCACGTGCGCGATGCGGATCTGGTCGTGCGCGATCCGGTTGTACAGCGTCACCCAGCGGCGCCGCAGGTCGGCATCGCGCAGCCGCGCCGCCACGCCCAGGGGGCCGTCGTCCCAGGCCTCATACGGCAGCTGCGCCGCCAGCAGCGACGAGCCAGGAAGATAGGGATAGACGTCGAACGAGAAATCGACCTCGTACGCGGCGACCCGATCGATGTAGTCGAGCACCGCGTCGCGCTGCGCGAGATTCATCCCCTTCAGGTGCGAGACGTGCAACGGGACCGCCGCGCGGCGCGCAATCTCGACCGCCTCGGCCAGCCCGCCCAGCACGCCGCGTTGATAGCGGACGTGCGTCACGTACGGCGCCTGGCTCGGCGCGCCGACCGCGGCCGCATCGATCAGCTCCTCGGTCGAAGCGTGGCATTGGGCAATGTAGTCGAGCCCGGTCGAGAGACTCACGACGCCGGACGCGAGCGCCGTTTCGTACTCGGCCCGCAGGAGCAGCCGCTGCGTGGCGTCAAGCGGTGCCCGGCCCCAGCCGGCGGCCAGCACGCGGAAATTGGCGTAAGGGCCCTGCATGGCGACGTTGTAGACCGTGCGCCGGTCCAGCTCGGCCAGGTACTCGGCCACCGTCTCCCAACCGCGATAGTCCGACAATTGCAGCGCGTTGAGCGGCCGCAAATAGGTGAACCAATCGGCGGCCGTGTGGCGCCGGAGCGGGGCATAGCCGAGCCCGTCGCTGGCCAGGATCAGCGTGGTCACGCCCTGGCGCAGCTTGTAGTCGAACCGCGGCGCCCGCAGGACCCAGCCATCGTCGTGATGATGGACGTCAATCAGGCCGGGCGCGACGATGCGGCCCCGGCAATCGATCACCCGTCGGGCTGGCGTGCCATCGAGCACGCCGACGGCGGCGATGCGCTCGCCGACAACGGCGACGTCGGCGCGCCGGCGCGGATGGCCGGTGCCATCGACGAGCATACCGCCGGCTAGTAGCAGGTCGAACACGGGCGCGTTTCGCGAGGAGTTAGAGCGCCGCCACGACCAGGTCGCCGACCTCGGTCGTGCTATAGCCCATCTTGCCGGCGGCCTGGCTCTTCATTTTCTTGCTGGTCACTTCGGCCACGGCCTTGGCGACGCGGTCGGCCGCACCCTGGTGACCGGTATGTTCGAGCAACATGCCCATGGCGTTGATGGCCGCGATCGGGTTGATCACGTTTTTGCCGGTGTATTTCGGCGCACTGCCGCCCATCGGCTCGAACATGCTCGTACCGCCCGGGTCGGGGTTGATGTTCCCGCCCGCCGCCACGCCCAGCCCGCCCTGCAGCACGGCCGCCAGGTCGGTGATGATGTCGCCGAACATGTTGGTCGTGACGATCACGTCGTAATACTCGGGGTTCTTCACCATCCACATGCAGCACGCATCGACGTGGTTGTAATCGGTCTTCACGTCGGGATATTCCCGGGCCACTTCCTGGAACGTCCGCCACCAGAGGTCGTGTCCGTAGGTGAGCACGTTGGTCTTGGCCACGAGCGTGAGCATCTTGCCCTTGGGATTGTTGCGCCGCCGGGTCAGCTCAAAGGCCCAGCGAATGCAGCGCTCGCACCCCTTGCGGGTATAGACGGCCACTTGCGTGGCGACCTCGTCGGCCGTGTGTTTCTTGAGAAAGCCGCCGATGCCCGCGTACATGTCTTCGGTGTTTTCGCGGACGACGATGAAATCGATGTCCGCGGGTCCCTTGCCGGCCAGCGGTGTCTCGACCCCCGGCAGCAGCTTGACCGGCCGGAGATTGATGTATTGATCGAGTTGGAAACGCAGCTCCAGCAGCAGGCCCTTTTCGAGGATCCCCGGCGCGACGTCGGGATGCCCGATCGCGCCCAGGTAGATCGCGTCGTAGGCGCGCAGCTCTTCGACCGCGCCGGCCGGCAGGATTTCTTGCGTGCGCAGGTAGCGCTCGCCGCCGAAATCGAAATGCTTCAAGTCGTAGGCGAAGCCTTCGAGCTTGGCGACGGCCGCCAGGACCTTGAGCCCTTCGGCGGCAACTTCCGGACCGGTCCCGTCGCCGCCAATCACGGCGATCTTGGTCGACTGCTGAGCGTTCAAAGTGCGGTTCCTTCGATGTGCCGGTGGCCCCCGGGAGGGCACGCTGGCGGCGCCGGCTGCAGGATGACCCCGCGCACGCGACAGCGCAGTGCCGGCGGCGGGGTGGGAAAACCGACAATTTTATCGGCCGCGCCTGAGGCTCACAAGGAACCAAGATGCCGCTGGTTTGACGGCCTCTGGCACCCTACCTAGGATGAACCGCGCGGGATGAAAAGCAGTGTCGCGAGCGGGCTCGAGATCGAGTTTTTCGGGGGGAAACGCAATGTCGAAGACGGGCGTGCACCGGTGCCTGGCCAGCGCAGCGTGGTGCCTCAGCGTGGTCGTGCTCGTGACCTGCTCGAACCCTTGCACGGCTCGGGGTCAGGCGGGCGATCCGGCCACTCCTCCACCGCCGCCGAAGGACCTGCAACTGACGACCGCTGACAAGGTCGAGTTGAAGGCCACCTATTTTGCCGGCACCGCCGGCCGCGACACGGTGCCGATCATCATCCTGCACGCCTACAAAGGCCGGCGCCACGACGTCGAGCCGCTCGCGCTCTTGCTGCAACAGGCGGGGCACGCCGTGCTGGCGCCCGACTTGCGAGGCCACGGCGAAAGCGTCAACGTCGTCGGCGCGAGCCGCAAGCTCGAGGCCGACACGCTGCCCGCAGCGCAGTTTCCGCAGATGGTCAGGGAGGATCTCGAGGCCTGCAAGAAATACCTCATGGAGCAGCACAACGCCGGCGCGCTCAACATCGAGAAGCTGTGCGTCATCGGCAGCGAAATGGGGGCCACGGTCGCCTTGCTCTGGGCGCGCCTCGATTGGAGCTGGCCGCCGCTGGCCACCGGCAAGCAGGGGCAAGACGTGCGGGCACTCGTGCTGATCTCGCCGATCTGGGCCTTCAAATCGCTGAAAGCGCAAGAAGCCCTGGCCGATCCACGCGTGCGCAAAGAGCTGTCGGTGTTCATCCTCGTCGGCAAGGAGAAACGCGAGAGTGCCCGCGACGCGCAGCGCTTGAACGATCTGTTTTCGACCCATCACCCCGAGCCACCGCAAGACAAACGGGCTCAGCTCAAAGACCTGTTCTTCCAGGGGTTCGACACGAGCCTGCAGGGCACGCAATTGCTGGACGAGATGCCCAAGGCTGGCGAACAAATCGTCAAATTCATCGAACTGCGACTGGTCAAACAGGAAATTCCCTGGAAGGCCCGCAAGACTCCGCTGGGACCGTAGCGTCCGGCCCGTGATGGGCGAGCGCGGCCCGGTGGCTCGTCAAGGCACGATCAGCTCCGTGCCGACGGGCAACAGGTCGGCGTCGCGCAGCGTAGCCTGGTTCGCTGCGAAAATTTCGCCAAAGCGCTGCGCGTCGCCGTAGTAGTGGCGGGCAATCGAGCGCAGCGTGTCGCCCTGTCGAACGCGGTGTTTGCGCGTGCCGGGCGTCGTGGCCGTGGCCGTGGGCAGGGGGGCGAAGTCCAGCGTTGCCGAGGCGACGTCGCGACGCAGCGATCCTTCGGGCACCGCGATCATGGTCGTTGCCGCCGGCGCACCAGCGTCGGCCAGGCCGGCGGGCACCACCGAACGATCCGGCTGACGGCCCGCGGGGGGAATTCGCAGCTCGAGCCCGATCGGCAGCAGGTCGGGATTCGGCAATTGGTCGCGGTTGATCGCGATGATGTCGGCCACGCGCGAGGGGTCGCCGAGGTAGTGCTGTGCAAGACCTTCGAGCGTGTCGCCATCGCGGACCTCGTGCCGCCTCGTACCGGGGGCGTCTCCCGGCGCGGCGGTCGAATCGGCAGGGGCCTGTAACCGGGCGGTGCGCATCGCCGACGGCGGAATCGCATGCGAGGGCGCCGGCGGTTGCTGATTCGGGTACGCCGCCTCGAGCGCCGGAGGAGCTTCGTCCGTCGGGCGCGGGACCGGTCCTGCCAATGGATCGCCGGGCACCGCAGCCGCGACGGCCGCGGACGGCACTTGCGCGACCGGACCTTGCGCGCCGGGGGTCGGCGTCGTAGGTGGATAGACGGCCGCGGGCTCCAGCGCCGTGTCGCGCCAGATAATCGGCTCTTCGACGATCGTGACGGCGCCGGGCCGTTTGGCGAAGAACGATGACAAGGCCGCCGCCCAGCCCCCCAGCGCCAGGATGCACAGGGCGACCCATTTGCGGTGCTGGACGAAGAAGGTGGCCATGGGGCGAAAGCGGGCGGTGCGCTTGCGCGCAATCACCGCCGCGGAGGTACGTGGGCAAAGGGTGGAAGTTCACGAGCGGCCGCCGCATCCCGCGCTGGCGCGCGAATGCGGTCGGGGTGGAACTTCCCTGTACCTCCCAACGAATGGCCGACTGCCAGGGGGCCAGTCATGCGCCGGTTCTTCCGGCGACATAAGGAGCCTTGCGCGCCGCCTGCCGGCGAGTGCGCGTGACCCTCTCGTCTATTATCGCACGAGCGGCTCGTTGGTTCGCGCTTCGAGCGCAAAGGTTTTTGGTCGACCTTGCGGGCTGGGAAAACCTTGTCGGCGCGCGGCGCCTGCTGGCAACGCCTGCGGCGAACGCGCGGGCGCAAACTTGCGATCGTTCGACGCGCGCTGGCTCAGGTCGCGCCGGCGGCACGCTGCTGCGCCGAGGGGCGCGGCGGCAAGGCGCTGGTCTGGCCCGATGTGGCTGCGCCCTGCCAAGCGCGGGCCAACCACAGCAACATCGGCGAAGCAACGAAGATCGAGCTGAACGTACCGACGATCAGGCCGATGAGCATCACGAAGGCGAACCCGTGGATGCCGGGCCCACCCCAGATGTACAGGATGATCAACACGGTCAGGGTCGTCATCCCGGTCAGGATCGTACGGCTGAGCGTCTGATTGATGCTCTGGTTGAGCATCTGGACGGTCAAATTCGGGCTTTTGCCGCGGACTTCGCGAATGCGGTCGAAGACGACGATCGTGTCGTTGATCGAATACCCAATCAGCGTCAGAAACGCCGAGAGCACGGTCAGGCTGATCTTGAAGGGATCGACGAGCAAGAAGCCCAGGTAGGGCGCCAGGAAATAGGTCAGCCCGACGATGCCGAGCGTGATCGAAACGTCGTGGATGACGGCGATCACCGCGGCCAGGCCGAAGACGACCTTATCGAAGCGCACCCAGATGTAGAGGATCAACAACAACTGGCTGACGATCAGGGCCACGATCGCTTGTTGACGCAGTCCCGCCGCGACGGCGCCGCCGATGTTGGTCGAAGACGGGAAATACGGTTCGGCGGAAACCGCCGCTTGCAGTTCCGGAAGCTTGGCTTCCAGCGCCGCGGCGGGCAGCGCCACGAAGAGTTCCCAGAGATCGTACTTGGCGGCACTCTCTTCGACGAAGTCGGGGCTTTCGCTATGGATCGCCACACGCACGTTCTCGCCGAACACCGCGTGAACCTTGGCGAGCAATGAGGTGTAGCTCACCGGCCGCATGAGTTTCACGCGGACTTGCGAGCCGCCGGCGAAATCACGCTTGAGCTGTTCGAGCCGGCCGGAAACCGGCGGCAGGGGAGGCGGCAACGCCGCGCCAGGCTCGGCGGCTGCCGTGCTCGGCGCGGCCGGGGCCTTATCAGTCGAAGCCGGGGCGTCGGCCGTCGCCGGCGACTCGGTCGGGGTTGTCGGCGCGGGCGATTCTGCGGCAGGCGGTTGCGTCGTCACAGGTGCGTCGGCCGCAGGTGCCTCAGCCGCAGGAGCCTCAGCCGCAGGGTCTTGGGCCAGCGCGGTCAAGACGAGCGGCAGCACCTCGTGGCCGGCGGCGGCGACCAGCGACAGCTCGGCTCGCGCCGAACGCCGCGCGCTGCCGCCGGGGCTCGG
>JAIBBZ010000031.1 GCA_019694435.1 Pirellulales bacterium | reverse complement strand
CGATGACGACGGCAGCGCTTGACCTTGCAGCACTTGTGGCAGCAATCGTCGCAGCACGAAGGAGCGGCGCAGCAGGTCGGCTCGCAGGCCGGGGCGCAGCAGGTCGGCTCAGCGGCGCAGCAGGTCGCTTCAGCGGCGCAGCAGGTCGGCTCGCAGCAGCTCACCTTGCAGCACTTCGGACGGCAGCAGCGATGACGACGGCAGCGCTTGACCTTGCAGCACTTGTGGCAGCAATCGTCGCAGCACGAAGGAGCGGCGCAGCAGGTCGGCTCGCAGGCCGGGGCGCAGCAGGTCGGCTCAGCGGCGCAGCAGGTCGGCTCGCAGCACGACGCGCAGCAGCCGTGACCGCCCCAGCCCATCAGGCGATCGAGCATCTCGAAAGCCTGAGCATTGCTGGCGCTGGTCGCGATACAGAACGCGGCCGCCATCAGACCAAGGGACAACACACGACTCTTCATGGGGAGGGCTCCTGAAAACGGAAAAGCGGAAAACTGGTTAAACTGGGGGCGCTCTACCGCCAGGGTCAGCTATCGATCTGACGCTTGGGCAGTCTTGAAAAGACAGCTAGCTATTTCCGCTAGCGAGGATGATGCGTGGTAAACGCATCGCACCACAGGCGCCGGCTGCACCGGTTGGGGCGACCCTTTGGCGCGAGTTTGTCGATCGAAGGGCCGCCGCCGCGCTGAAAATCAGGTCTGCGCGGTTGGTAACGCTGACGCTCGGCGATCCCTAAACGCGTTGCCGATGTTGGCTGCGCACGATCTCGGGAATCGCCAGGACCAGCGCCATCCGTCCGCCGCCAAGCTGCGCGACGCCGGCGATCCGTTCGAGACCCGGCAGCACCTCACCCAGGCTGTTCACGACGACCTGCCGGTGCCCCAACAGTCGATCGGCGAGCAGGCACAGGGTCCCGTGTTTGCAGCCGACGACGATGCCTTGGCGCGGTTCGCTGGTTTCCGCCTCGCTGAGATCGAGGTTGAGCACGTCTCCCAGCCGGACGGCGGGGTGCGTGGTATTGCGCACAATGGCCACGCGCGAGCCGTGTACCGGCTTGATATTCTCAGCCTGCAACTCGGATATCTCGAGGATGTGCTCGAACGGTACAACGAAGTTTTGCTCGGCCTCGCGGACCATCAAGCCGTCGATCACGAGCACCGCTTCACGCTGCGGAATGTCGATCCGGAACGTCGTGCCCACGTTCACGGTCGATTCCACCTGGATATCGCCGTTGTGCTCCAGAATCTTGGTCCGCACGACGTCCATCCCCACGCCGCGACCCGAAACTTCGGTGAGTTTTTCCGCAGTGGAGAATCCGGCGTCAAAGATCAGCCGGATCGCTTCGTCGTCGCTGAGGGCCTCGGCCTGCGCCTGGGTCAGCATACCCTTCTCCACGGCCTTGGAACGCAGCTTGCGCGGGTCGATACCGCGACCGTCGTCCTGCACGTAGACGCGAATGTGCGTGCGTGTCTTTTCCGCGCGTAGCCACAGGTTGCCCACTTCCGCCGCGCCCCGGGCCAGGCGTGCGTCGGGCGCCTCGATGGCGTGGTCCATCACGTTGCGGATCATGTGCGTGAGCGGGGCGTCGAGGTCTTCGATCAAGCTCTTGTCGATCTCGACCTCTTCGCCCGACAGGTGAATGTCCACCTTCTTGCCCAACTGCTGTGCCAGCGTACGGGCCATGCGTGGGAATTTCGCGAACAACGTGCCCACCGGCACCATCCGCAGCGAGACCAGGCTTTCCTGCAACGAGCTGGCCTGGACGGCAAACGATTGATTGATCTGGCGCAGCTCGTCGGTAAGGCTCGACAGGTGCTTCTGCTCGCCATCTTCGATCGCCGTGCCTAGCCGGGCGTGCAAATCCTTGAAGAGCTCGCCGGTGATGAACAGGCTCGAGACGTGCTTGAGGAACTCATCGAGCCGCTCTTCCTTGACGCGAATGAGCCGCGATTTTCCGGCGTCGGAGGCGCTCTTCTTGTCGGTCGCGGCGGCTTCGCCCGCCGGGATGGGCGCCACGGGAGCCGCGCTCGCGGGCGCGGCTTGCGCCGCGGTGGGGGCGGCATCGGACACAAACCGCCGGCGGAACGCGATGAGCTCTGGCCGAATCTGGTCCCAGATCACCGACAGTAATAGCGCGTCGACATCGAGCGGACTATCGAGAATCTTGCGATAGTCGACGACCGCGTGCTGCAAGGCGGTGGCCAGTTCCGGCGCCTGATGTGCCGCGGCCCAGTTGGCCAGTTCGCCGGCCGCGGTGATGAAATCGTTGCTGACTTGATCGCTATAGCGTTGCTCATCGAAAGCGACGAACAGCTCGCAAACCGACCGCACTCCGGCCGACAAGTCTTCGCCGGCGATCGTCCAAGGCAGTTCCATCAGGGCACGCGGCGATTCGCCGTCGTCCACGACCGGTGCAGCCACGGTCTCTTCCTGGCCGATGGCAGCACGGTAGTCGCGCACCACGTGGTCCAGACGGTCGCCCCACGCCGAGCCGCCGGCCGCCTGCCGGGCTTCGTTTGCCAGCCGGGTCAAGTCGTGCAGCAATTGTTCCTCGGGCGTCGCGCCTGCGGCCACGGGCGAGGCCACGGCCAACTCGGCGATCCGTGCCAGGAGTTCCTCACAGCGCGGCGGCGGCTCGTCCGGCAAGCGATTTTCCAAGACCGAGCCGATCAATTCGGCCAGCTCGTCGAACGACTCGACGACGGCCCGTTCCAGCTCTTCGGTCAGCCCGAGTTCGAGCTGACGGATGCGATCGAGGGTGTTTTCGAGCGTGTGCGCGAACGACTTGATGACCGCAAAGCCGAAGAACCCGGCGTTGCCTTTGATCGAATGGACGGCGCGAAACACGGCATTGATCGGGTCGCCGCACGTGGCGTCTTGCCGAAAAGCCGTCAATTGGGCCGGTAGTCCGAGCAGCGAGTCCAAGGCCTCGTTGGCGAAGTCCTCGATCAGCTCCCGCGATTCAATCGTTGCGTCGGTCACGGTTCATACTCGGCAAGACTACGGGAAAGACCGTCCCAGGGCGCGTTGCGGTTCGCCGCACTCGCATTAATGCGCCGATGTCGCCACCTGCTGTTCGCTGCGCTTGCGGTGCGACAACTCTTCCAAGGCATGCCACCAGCGATCGAGCTTGCGAAATGCGTCGTCGAGCGCTGCGACGAGCGGATCGACGTCGGCGATCGGCTTGAAAACGCAGGCTTCGGCACCCCAGCGGAGCGATTGGAGCACGCTGGTCATCGTGACCAGGCCAGTCAGCATCAGCACCTGCACGCCGCCGTCGAAGGCCTTGATCTGCTTCAACAAATCGAGACCGTTGAGCTGCGGCATGTCAATGTCGCTGATCACGACGCGCACCTGGGTGCGCATCAACTCCTCGATCGCCTTGGTCGGGTCGTTGAGCTGCACGACTTGGAAGCCGCGCTTCTCCAGCTTTTTCGCAATCACGCGCGTCAACGCCGGATCATCGTCGACGTGCAATACGGTCCGAGTTTGGGAGGGCATGGCGGGCAGTTCTCGAGGCGGGATGGGTCCGTGCTGCCGAAACGCTACGTCAATCCGCAGGCCGTGCCTCGAAGCCCCGCCGCGAACTCACTTCGCGCCGGGCAGGGCAAGCGCCACGACCGCGCTAGACCGCGCAATTGCCCCGCCGCAGAAACACAGAAAATCCAGCCGTTTTCTGCTGAATGTCTCGGCAATTCAGCGCCATAAATGCGAACTATGCTTTTTCATCCGGGCGGCTCCCTATCGATCGTGGAGCAGCCGGGGGAGCTTATCTGCCCCAAAGGAAGGAACAGCCCGCCATGACCATGTTCACCGAGCTGCCCGAAGCCTTTTACTCGAGCCTCGCGGCGGATCCGGACATGAGCGAACTGGTCGACATGTTCGTCGACGAAATGCCCGACCGGATCGCCAGCCTGCAGGCGCAATACGACGCCGCGAACTGGACGGAACTCGGCCGGCTGGCCCACCAGATGAAGGGCGCCGCGGGGAGCTACGGCTTTAACCAGCTCACGCCCTTTGCAGCGCGGCTCGAGGGCACGGTCAAGGAACATAAGCCCGAGACCGAGATCCAGAGCGCCCTCAGCGAGCTGACGGAGCTGTGTCGCCGCATACGCACCGGCGTTGCCGGCTAGCGCGGGCCGGCGGTTCGCCGCGATCGGCCGACAGTGCGCCGGTTATTTGCCTGCGGCCGCGAGCGCGAGTGCCTGCAGGTAAGGCACCGGCTGATTGCCCAACGCATTCAAGACGGTGCCGCCAGCGGTGAAACAGTGGGTCACCCAATCGGGCTGGCCATATTTTTCCAGCGCCGTGCCGCCTTCGCCACCGCCCACGTACACTTCGAGCCCAGCCTCGCGCATGCGCTGCAATTGCCCGATGAAGTGTCGTGTCCCCGACTCGAAGCGTGGGTCTTCGAACATGCCGAATACGCCGTTGTGAAACACAGCCAGCGGCGGCTGTCCGGCCGCCATTTGCGACTTGCTCTGGGCAATCAAATCGCTCACCGCCTGTTCAAACACGGCACTGGTCTTCGGGCCGATGTCGAATTGTTGGTCGCCGGGTCCCAACTGCTCGGACACCGTCCCATCGGCCAGCACGAAATCGACGGGGAGCACGAACTTCACGCCCCGTTTACGGCCATCGGCAATCATCCGTTGGGCCTGTTCGATGCGATCGGGCGGAATGTAGTACGGCTTGTCGGCATGTGCCGGGTCCTCGGCCACACCTAACGGAAAATCCTGGCCGTCGAGCTTGGCGGCGGCCTTCTTCAAGGCCATCGCCAGTGAACCCGCCGAAATTACCGTCTGCACGGTGCCGCGATTGATCATCGCTTCCAGGTCGTCGAGCTTGTCGGTCTTCAACCCGCTGAATACGACTGCCTGCGAGCGACGGCATCGCAGCATGGGCCCGTTGAATTCGCGATCGACATAGGCTCCCAACACCGAGCGTTCCATCGCCGCCGGCACGATCGTGCTCGAAGCATCAAGGCTTCCGGCCGAGAGCGCCTCGTTGACGTAGTACTTGGCCACTTTTTCGGCGAGCTGGTTGGCAAACGCCGCCAGTTTCGGAGCCAAACCCGGCAAATCGGCCGGCTTGGCCTTCCAAAGCACGCGCTCGACGTCGTACCGGCGGGTGTTGTCGAGCACCCAAACGCTGCCCGGGGCGGCGTCTTTGAGCCGCGCGGCGCACGCCGGCGAGATCTGCATCGCAGCCTCGTCGTACCAGTCGCCGATCAGTTCGACCGGCGCCTCGAGCAGTTTTGCCAGGCGCGCGGCGACCTTGGCCAGCGTACCCTCGGGCTTGCGGCCGATGTGCCCGAAGATGATCTGCACCCAGCCGCGCTCGCGGCCGAACTTGAGCGTCTCGACCATCGAGCGCAGGCGAATATCGCCGTCGCCGATCTGCTCGCCCGGCTTGCAGTCGACGTCGCCGCGAATGAGCACGCGCGTCCCGCTGGGCAATTTGTCGATCGCGGCCAGCCGTGGAATCGCCGCGAGGTAGTCTTCCAGTTCGCGAGGTGGCTGGCCGTCGGCACCCAACAGGGTTTCGCACCAGCGCACCATCGCATCGTTGCTGACAGTCATCCTGAGTATCTCCGCTGACTTCTACCTGCGGACGGTCGAAAGTTCGTTGATCAGGGTAGCAAATACCCGCCCCGGCGAAAGATGCTCGACGGCGCGCCTTGCCAGGACAGGCCACTTAACCCAAAATCTCGCGTTCCTGGCGATTCCCCAAGTTTGTCGCGTCGCGCAGAGTTGAGCCGTTGAGGGTCGTTCGATGAGCACTGTCGGGTTTATCGGTCTGGGAACCATGGGCCGGCCCATGGCCAAGCATCTGATCAAGGCCGGGCACGAGGTCGTGTTCTACGCGCGGCGGCCCGAGGTGATCGAAGAGTTCACCGCCGCCGGCGCAACCTCTGCGCCCGACCCGGCGGCAGTCGCGCAGGCAGCCGAGGTAATGATCTCGATCGTCACGGCCGACGCCGAAGTGCGCGAAGTGGCGCTGGGGCACCGTGGGCTCATCGAGGGGGCTTCGCCAGGCAAGCTGTACCTCGACATGAGCACCATCAGCCCCGCGACCACGCGCGAGGTTGGTGCCAAGCTTCTCTCGGTAGGCATCCAGATGCTCGACGCGCCGGTCAGCGGAGGCCCCTGGGGCGCCGAAGCCGCGGAGTTGACGATCATGGTCGGCGGCGAAGCCGACGACTTTGCCCGCGCCCAGCCGATCCTCGCCGCGATGGGCAAATCGATCCACCACGTTGGCCCCTTGGGCGCAGGCCAGACCGTCAAGCTGGTTAATCAACTGCTCGCGGGCAGTGCGATGGCCTTGATCGGCGAAGGCCTGGTGTTGGCCAAGGCCGCGGGCGTCGATTTGGACCAGTTGCTCAACGTGCTGGCAGCCTCGAGCGGCAATTCCGCCATGCTCGAGGCGCGCGGGCGCAAATTCGTCCTCGCCAACAATTACGTGCCCGGCTTCAAGACCGAGCTGATGCGAAAAGACGTCGGCCTGGCCTTGGAGTTGGGACGCCATCTCGACGTGCCCATGCCCTTGGCGGCCGTGGCGTTGCAACAATACACCACGGCCATGAACCTGGGGCATGCCGCGGCCGATTTTGCCGCGGTCGTCAAGGTTTGCGAGCTCGAGGCCGGCGTCAAACTGCTCGACGGTTGACGTTCACGCGGTCGCAAGGCCCGGGCGTAGCCGATCAAGGCCGCGAGAGGCGCAGGGCCTCGAGCTTACCGCCGGTTGCATTGCGGCTGCTGACGACGAGCAAGGGGCCGTCCGGGTTCGGCCACACGGCCAAACCGGCGAGCGATTCGCCGTAGTTGAAGCGGTCAATGAGTTCGCCACTTGCCGCGACGATGAGCACGGCACCATCGGGACACGCGATGACCCATTGGCCGGTCTCGTCGCCGAGCAGATTCCCCGCTTGCAGCATCTCGACCGGCTGCACGTGCACTCCCCGCGGCAGCGGATGGCTCCACGCTTCTTCCCCGCCCGACGTCAAACCCACGACTTGTTCGCTGCCGTCGGTCGCCAGCGAAACGCCGCAATACTCCGCCTGCCCGTCGCCGGTCAGATCGGCCGAAGCGATCAGGCGAAAATATCGCCCCGACAGTAGCAAATCGTTCCCGGCGTTGCCGATCCCGTCGATGGGCACCAGGCTACCGCGGCGGTTGGCGCAGAGCACGACGCGTCGGCCGCCGGCATCAGGTCCGGAGAGCGCCAGGGAGAAAGTGTCCTCCAGCGACGCGTTCGCCCAATTGCGCCGGCCATCGAGCGTGACGCTGTGCACGCCGACGACGCCCCAGTAGGCGATCAACAGCTCTAACTGCCCGTCGGCATCGAGGTCGGCCAACTGCAGGTCGGAGATGCCCGGGTGCTCGCCTTCGGCCGGATAGCTGAGCTGCCTGTTCCAGCCGTCGTCGAACAGATGGCATTGCTGCTGGGCAGGAGCCGAACCGGCGTACCAGCGTTTGCCGTCGCGGTCGGCGCCGGTACGCAAATAAGTCACGTCGCTGCCTTGCGGCAAACCGAGCTCGTGCTTCTCTCCCAACTCGCCAGCAGTCGTGATTTCGACAACCGACTTGCCGCCGTCGAGCACCCAGAGCCGTGCGGCGCCAGACGCGTCGGGCACGACGAGGAAATTGCCCGGAAACTGTAGCTTGTCGAGTGTCCAACTCGATTCGCGGCGCAGCTTCGCCGGTTCGCCGGCTGGGGCGATCTTGGCCGGCTCAACCGTCGACGGCGCCTGCGCCTCGGCGGGCTGGCTCATCTGACGGTCGAATTCCGCGAGCCGATCGGCGTATTTCTGCCGCACCTGATCGACCACGCTCTGCCCGGCCAGCAGCGACTCGATATAGCCGCCCAGTTCCTCGGCAAATGCCGGATTGGCGCCCACTTCGTTGACTTGCACGGTGCCATCGGGCCCGAGCACAAAGGTGTTCGGAATCGCCTCGACACGGAACACGTCGCGTGCGGCAAGATTCGGGTCGCGGACGATCGGAATCGTGAGCTTGCGCTCGCGAAACGCTTGCGCGATCTGTTCGTTCGTGACTTCAGCGACATCGGTGCTGACCGCCAGGAAGCGCACTCGTTCGTTGCCGGCATACTTTTCGTAGACCTCTTGCAGCCGAGGCAGGCTCTGCAGACACGGCCCGCACCAGGTGGCCCAAAAGTCGACCACTACGACTTTTCCGGCCAGGTCCTGACTGGCAACCGGGGTGCCTTCGAGCGTGGTCCAGCTATGATCGCCCGGCTTCTGTCCTAGCAGCGGCGACGGCGGCGCCGGTTTCGGCAGCAGCGGCCGCAGGTCGAAGGCCTCGACGAGTTTCGCATCAGCGGGCATCTCGAACTCGAACGCCAGCGGCTGGATCGGCCCGTTCAAACGCGCGCTCTTCAAATCGAGCGTCAGGCTCAGATTGGCGATCCGGCCATCGGGCGCGATCTGCTTGGCCAGCGCCGCCGTCGGAAATTCGATCCGTCGCAGCGTGGGGCCTTGCGGGTCGATCCAAAGCGTCAGATCGCCGTCAGGCCGCCGCAACCGCACTCCGTGGCACGTGGCTTCGTCCACCACGATCGGTTGGACGAGTTCCGGTTCGGCAGCGTCGGTCATGATGGCTTCGAAGAACGAGTCGCTCAGCAGCATCGTCAGTTGCGGCGAAGTCCCGGCGATGCCAAATCCATCGGCACCCAGCGCGCGTCCCAGAATCTGGTTCTGATAGACCGATTCGAGCGTCAGCTCGGCCGGCGCTTTGGCTGCCAGCACTTGTCCCGGCAGTTGGCCGATGGTCCCGCGCAATTCGGCACCGTCGACCAGCAAGATGCCGTCGTAGGCTTGCAGACGTAGCTTGTTGGGCCGCTCGAAGGCGGCGCTCATCGGAAATGTCTCGTCGACCCGCTGGTCGGCCATTTCGTAGCGCAGCCGCCCCTGACCGGCGTCCTCGTAGCTTTGTGCTCCGCGGTAGGCCGAAACCAGCTGCGTCAGCAGCTCGCGCGGAGCTACCGCGGCGGGCGCTACGGCGGCCGATCCAGGTGCCGCATCGGCATGGGGCTGGCGAGCTGCCTCGGGCTCTGCCGGTTCGCAACCGGCCACGGTTGCCAGCGCAACAGACATGAGTAGCGCGGCGATGTCGAGTCGACGCCGAAGGTGCGTCATAAGCCCATCCATAGGCCAGTTTCCCCTGCAGAGTTGTCCAACTGCGGTGGCGCCAACCGCGCCCTGCAAGCTCGCATTATTCCTGCGGCGGCGGCTGCACGTAAAGCTCGGTCTGCTGGCAACACGTCCGCGGCTTGCCCGTGGCTTGCTAGCGGCGATATCATTCCCTGCCCCTTGGAATCGACAGGCGGCATCGGCCGGCGCACTGTTGTTCCACCCTGAGTCTGGCGCGACTGCCATGGAAATCACCGAAACTCTGGCCCGGCTGTATGCAGGTCTGACTCCCGTGCCTGGCGAGTTGCACGGGCACGCGGAACTGCTCTCGTTGGGCGACCCTGCCGGCGAGGCCGAGGCCCTGTCCGACGGCCTGGCGATCGCCAACCTGAGCAGCCGCACGCGGGTAGCGCTCCGGGGCAACGATCGCGCCACGTTTCTGCACAACTTATGCACGAACGAGATCCGCCGGCGCGCTGCGGGGGAAGGCTGCGAGGCTTTTCTCACCGACGCCCATGGCCGTGTCCTGGGCCATGTGTTTGTCTACGTGGGCGAAGAGGCGATCTTGCTCGACACCGTGCCCGATCAGGGGGCGACGATCGTGGCGCATCTCGACCGTTACCTGATTCGCGAGCGTGTGGAACTCAACGATCGAACAGAAGACTGGGGTGAACTGCTCCTGGCCGGGCCCGAGGCCGAGAACGGTTTGCAGCGTCAGGGTGTCGAACTTCCTGCGACGCCGCTGAGCTGCCGCGCGACCGCTTTGGCCGGCCGCGAGGTTTGGGTTTGCCGTACGGCCTGGGTGCGATCGCCCGCGTTCAGCTTGATCGCGCCGCGCGAGAATCTTGAAGTCATCGGGCCTCACCTCGTCGGCGCAGGAGCGAAACCGGTGGGACTGGCCGCGATCGAGGCGGAACGGATCGCCGCCGGATCGCCCTGGTACGGCGTCGACATCACCGCGAAGACGCTGCCGCAAGAAGTGGCGCGCGACGATCGTACGATCAGTTTCACCAAGGGGTGCTACATCGGCCAGGAAACCGTTGCCCGGCTCGACGCCCTGGGCCACGTCAACAAGACGCTCTGCGGAGTCGTGTTCGACAGCCGTGAACCGCCAGCACCCGGCACGACGTTGACGCTCGCAGGCCAGGAAGTCGGGCAAGTCACTTCGGCTGCCTATCTGCCGCGACTCGAACGTGCCGTGGGTCTAGGCTTTGTGCGTCGCGAAGCTCATGCGCCCGGGACAGTGCTGGAATGCGGCACGGTCGCCGCGCGTGTGGCGCAGTTACCGCTCTAGGCCAAAGTGGCCCCCGGTAGGCTAGACTGTGTGGCCGAAACCTGCCCCGTGTCGCTGCCTGGGGTGCCCGCGCAATGCGGGCCCACGAGATCATGAAGGATCCCTCGAAGAAACTCGTCCCATCCGGCGGTTCGGACCAGGACGACGCCGCCATCCTGGCCCGGCGTCTCAGTTTCCTGGAGCTCGACGAGACCGATGCGCGGGCAATCCGGCAACTGTGCACGAAGTTCGCCGGCTACATGACCGAGTTTGCCGAGAAGTTCTACAGCCACCTCACGGCCTTCGACGAAACCGCGAAATTTCTGCGAGAACCCGAGCGGCTGGCCCGGCTCAAGCAAATGCAGCAAGAGCATTTCGAGTCGCTGCTCGAAGCCCGCTGGAATGAAGATTATGCCGGCCAGCGCCGCCGCGTCGGCCAGATGCACGCCGACGTCGGCATCGAACCGCATCTGTTCCTGGGCGCTTACAACCAGTACATCCAGATTTGCTTCCGACATTTCGCGCAGCAGCAGGGACTGAACCTCGAACTCGATCTGCCTTGGCTGCTGCCGCTGCTCAAGGCGATCTTTCTCGACATCGGGCTGACCCTCGACGCATATTTCCTGCAGGCAACCCGGAATCAGCGGGTCGCGCTCGACATGCTGCTCCGGGCCAACACCGAGCTGCGACAGTTCGCACAACTGACTTCGCACGACTTGAAAACGCCGCTGGCAACCGTGGCTAACCTGTGCGACGAGGCGATCGACGAATTCGGCGACCAGATGCCCCAGGAGGCTAGTTCGCTGGTGCGCAAGGCCTCGCAGGGTGTCTTTCGCATGAGCACGTTGATCGACGAGCTCTTGTCGACCGTCGGCAAAGTCGACGCGGAACACCACGGCAAAGTGCGCGGCGAGGAATTGATCCATGCCGCGGCCGAGCCGCTACGCGGTGTGCTACAGGAGAAAGGCATCGAACTCCGCGTGCAAGGACCGTTACCTGCCGTGTGGGGCGATCAGGTGCGGTTGCGCGAGGCGTTCTTCAACCTGCTCGCAAATGCCGCCAAGTTCATTGACAAGCGGCCGGGGTTGATCGAAGTTCGCGCGCAGGTCGAGGGCACCCGGTGTCAATTCACCATCAGCGATAACGGCCCCGGCATTCCCACGAGCGAGCTCGAGCGGATTTTCGTGCCGTTCCGCCGGTTGCCCATGCACCGCGGACATCCCGGGTCGGGCCTGGGACTGTACTTCACGAAGAACATCGTGGAAGCGCAGGGAGGCCGCGTCTGGGCCGAGTCGGAACCGGGCCGCGGCAGCCGGTTCATCGTCGAGCTGCATCGATCGCCGGACGAAGCCGAAATCGTTCGCCGCGCCGACACGTAAGGCGTTGCATGAACCGCCCCACAGCGTCACCCGCGCGCGTGGCCCGGGCGAAAGTGTGCGGAGGATTTCCCCCGCTCATTCGACCGTCGATTCGGATTGATCTTGAGCAGCGGAGTGCAGGCCGTACTTGTCGAGCAGCCGGTACAGGCTCCGCCGGTTGATGCCTAGGGCACGCGCCGCGCGCGCCTTGTTGCCACCCTCGCGGCGCAAGATCTCGACGACATGCGCACGTTGAATGTCGGCCAGATGATCCCCCGGCGCGGCGGCACTGGGCAGCGTGCTGCTGGACGCCGACGCCGCCGCCGGGGCGTGCGCGACGACGATTTCCGCCGGCAAATCGATGCTGCGCACCACACAATCGTCGGCCATGATCTTGGCCCGTTCGATCGCGTTGATGAGCTGCCGCACGTTGCCAGGCCAAGGATACGCTTCGAGCGCAGCCAGGGCCTGCGGCTCAATCTGCCATTCAGTACCAAGGAAGTGCCGCACCAAGGCCGGGATATCGCCTTGCCGCTGCCGGAGCGGAGGCAACATTAGCGACATGACATTGATCCGGTAATACAGGTCTTCGCGGAATCGGCCTTGGCGAACCTCTTCGGCCAGGTTCCGGTTGGTCGCCGCCAAGAGTCGAACGTTGACCCGTTGCTCTTTGAGCGAGCCGACGCGGCGCAAGGAGCCGTCTTCCAGCACGCGCAGCAACTTGGCCTGCACGGCGCCGCTCATCTCGCCGATCTCGTCGATCAGGAGGGTCCCGCCGTCGGCCACTTCGAACAGGCCGGGCTTGGTTGAGATCGCGCCAGTGAAAGCCCCTTTTTCGTGGCCAAACAGCTCGCTTTCCAGCAGCGTGTCGGGCAAGGCCGCGCAATTGATGACGACCATCGGCCGCTCGGCGCGGCTGCTGGCACGATGCAGCGCCCGGGCGACGAGTTCTTTGCCCGTGCCGCTTTCGCCTTGAATCAGAATCGCCTTGTCCGTCGGCCCGGCGCGCTCGATCAACCGCAGCACTTCGAGCATGGCCGGCGATTGACCGATCATATCGGCCGACGGCTGCGATCGGGCGAGCACCGCCTTGAGCTGCGAATTCTCCTTCTTCAACTGGCGCCGCTCGTAGGCCTTTTGCAGGACGAGCTCGAGATCCGCCAAGGGAAACGGCTTCGTCAGATAGTCGTAAGCGCCCAGCTTCATCGCCTCGACGGCCGACTCGATCGTGCCCTGCCCGGTCAACATCACGATTTCGCACTCGCCGCTGGCCGCCTTGAGTTTCTCGAGCAGTTGAATCCCCGACATGCCGGGCATGACCATGTCGAGCACGACGACGTCGAACTGTCGGCGCTGCGCCAAGGCGAGCGCTTCTTCCGCGCCCGAGGCCTCGTGCAACCGGTAGCCGCGGCGCAGAAATCTCCGCGCGATCGAGCCACGAAATTCGGCGTCGTCGTCGACCAGCAGTAAATCGATGTGTTCCGGATCGTGCATCGTTCGGTTTCCGCCCTGAATCGGCCCAACGCGTGGCGTGGTCAATTCAGGATGAATTAGCAACGTCTGTGCCACGAAAGGCTTGCGGCGGCCTGGCCGCGCTCGCCGCGCAATTACCGGGGAAAACCCGCGTCTTGCCTTGCCATGCTCTCAAGGGCTGCCGGACTGAGCTTACCAAGTGGGCACACTTGCGTGCCAATCCGCACACCTTATGCTACCGGAAGAGTGCCGCACGAATATCGATCTGCTGGATGGCTCCCGATTTTTCGGTGATCTCGTCAATGCCGTGCGAAGCGTGTCGCTTGGCATTTGAATTGCTCGATTTGTGTTTCGGAGGTGCTTTCCAGCGGGAGCAGCCCCCTCCACACGAAAGGCGCCAATCATGGGAACCAAAAAAATCCTCTTTCCGACCGACCTTTCGCACGCCAGTGACGCGGCGCTTGCGCATGCGACGGCATTGGCCAAGAGCACCGGGGCAACCCTGCTCATCGTGCATGTCGAAGAGCCACCGATGGCCTACGGCGGCGGCGAACTTTACTACGGCATTCCCGAGCCCGACACGGCTGCGCTCAAGAAGATGCTGCAAGCCATCGTGCCGACCGATCCCGGGGTGCCTTACGAGCATCGCCTGATCGTGGGCGAGCCGGCCACCGAGATCGTCGAGCTGGCAGATGCCGAACACGTCGAAATGATCGTGATGGCAACGCATGGTCGCACGGGCCTGGGACGACTGTTGATGGGGAGTGTCGCCGAGGCCATCGTGCGTCGGGCAACCTGTCCGGTGCTGACCTTCAAGCAGCCCAAGCCTGAGCCCGCCAAGACAACCTGAGCATTCGCGGCAGGGTCATCGGGCATTGGGGGGAGAGTACACGATGACGTACTTGATTGAACGCCTGCAAGAGCTGCAGGTCCAGGACGCGATGTCGCGCGCGGTGGTCGAGGTCGAGGCCAGCGCCTGCCTGGCCGAGGCGGCGCGCACGCTCGTGGCTCACGAGATCACCGGCGCCCCGGCCGTCAACGAGCAGCGTCGCTGCGTGGGCATCCTGAGCGCTTTCGACTTTGTCAGGTATCACGCTGATCGCTGCGCAGAGAGCACGACATTGTTGGCCGGCGTGCCGCACGACGTGCAATCGAGTGGCGCCTTGCAGAGCAAGCCGCACGCGGGTGACGTGGTGAGCGAATACATGAGCCCCGCGGTACAGACGATTGCCCCCGAGGCTTCGCTGTTGCAAGCCGCGCGCGAGATGTGCGCAACGCACGTCCATCGGCTGCCGGTGCTCGACGCGGGCGGAAGGCCCCTGGGGATGATCACGTCGCTCGACATTGTCGCCGCGCTGGTAAACGCCACGGACGAAGAAGTGAACGTCGGCTAGGGCACCTGCGGCGTACCTGGCCGGGCAGCCTGAACAAACGGGAGTTGGCACCATGAAACGATTGTTGATCGTGGCGATACCCTGCCTGTGCGTCGTGGTGCTGGGTTTTGCGCTGCCTGCACGTAGCGAGCCCAATCAGCAGGTCAACGAGTTCATGCGCAAAAAGCTGGCCCAATCGCAGCAGGTGCTCGAAGGGCTGGCGGTCGAGGATTTCTCGCTGATTGCCAGCGGGGCCAAGGAAATGGGCGTGATCAGTCAGGCCGCGTCGTGGCAGGTTCTGCAAACTCCGGAGTATGTGCAGCACAGCCTCGAGTTTCGCCGCGTCGCCGAAGAGTTGGCCGATGCTGCCGCCAAGAAAAATCTCGACGGCGCGACCTTGGCCTACGTGCAATTGACGCTCGAGTGCGTGCAGTGCCACAAGTATGTGCGCAGCGTGCGGATGGCGCAAGTTTCGTCGCCGCCGCGCAGGTGATAGGCTGGCGAGCCCGGCCGCGACGTCGAGCAGGCGTAGCCCGATTTCGTGATGGCCGGCCGTCGCCAGACCTCGAGCCTTGCCGATGCCCGCCCTCGACGGAATTCACGTCCTCGATTTGTCGATGCTGCTGCCGGGGCCCCTGTGCACCCAAATCCTGCGTGACCTGGGCGCACGGGTCACGAAAATCGAGCCCCCGGCGCCGGGCGACTATATGGCACTGTGGCCGCCTCAGGCGGGCAGCGTCTCGGCGATGTATCTGGCCGTCAACCGCGGCAAGCAAATCGTCTCGCTCAATCTCAAGCAAGATGCCGACCGCGAGCGGTTCTTCGAGTTGGCCCGCACGGCCGACGTCGTCGTCGAGGGGTTCCGCCCCGGCGTGATTTCCAAGCTGGGCATCGGTTATCCGCGGCTACACGAACTGAACCCCGGCATCATCGTCTGTAGCATCTCGGGCTATGGCCAAACGGGCCCTTTGGCCGACCGCGCGGGCCACGATCTGAACTACCAGGCGCTGGCCGGCGTGTTGTCGATCTCGGGCGGCGACGTTCCGGCGAACCCGGAGATCCAAGTGGCCGACACCTGTGGCGGGTCCTACGCTGCGGCCATGCTCATCGTGGCAGCGTTGTTCGAGCGCACCCGCACAGGCCAGGGGCGGCACCTCGACGTCAGCATGTCCGAGCAGTTGCTGCCGCTGCTCAGTACGAACTATGCCGTCGCGTCGACCACCGAACGCGACCCGCTGCGCGACGGCGAAGTGCTCAGCGGCGGCGCTCCGTGTTACCGACAATACCGCACGGCCGATGACCAGTGGTTCACGGTCGGAGCGCTCGAGCCCAAATTCTGGACCGCGCTGTTGGCGGCCATCGATGCGCCCGACCTGGCCGATGTCCCCCACTTGCCTTCGCGCGAGGCCCCCAGGGTTTCCGCCCGGCTGGCCGAAATCTTCGCCACGAAGACTCGGGCCGATTGGGAACAGGTGTTCGCGGCCGCCGACGCCTGCTGCGAACCGGTGCTGCGTTTTGCCGAGGTCACGGCCCATCCGCACTGGCAGGCGCGGCAAAGCTTCGAGCGGATCGCCGCCGATGACGGCCGCGCGGTCGTCTTGCCCAAGCTTCCCGCCACCCTAGCGGGCATGAATCGCGCCGATTGAGCGCGATTGCGCCCGAAGCGGTGCCGCCAGTGGCCGCCGTCGCATGCCATGCACTTCCGCCCCCGGCCGCCGGCAGAATTGACCCAATTTACCGTGCTACCCTATACTTTTCGCGCGCTTCAGCATTTGACCGGACGCACCCACACCGGGCGGTCCGCACGCATTCAGGAGGAACACGATGGCCACGACTGACTCGGTTGCCGCCGGCATTCACGACGACATCACCCAATGCATCGGCGGGACGCCGCTGGTGCGGCTGCGGCGTTCGGCCGAAGGCTGCGTGGCAACCGTCGCCGCCAAGCTCGAAAACTTCAACCCGCTGTGGAGCGTCAAAGACCGCATTGCCCGGGCCATGATCGACGCCGCCGAACGCGACGGGCTGATCAAGGCCGACACGGTCATCATCGAGCCCACCAGCGGCAACACGGGCATCGGACTGGCCTATGTCTGTGCGGCGCGGGGCTATCGCTTCATGGCCACGATGCCCGAGAGCATGAGCCTCGAGCGGCGGCGGCTGCTCAAGGCGCTGGGCGCCGAGCTGGTGCTCACTCCGGCGGCCGAGGGGATGCCCGGCGCAGTGCGCAAGGCCGAGGAGCTCGTGGCCCAGAACAAGAGCTACTTCATGCCGCAGCAGTTCAAGAACCCGGCCAATCCCGAGGTGCATCGCCGCACCACGGTTGAGGAAATCTGGCGCGACACCGAGGGCAAGATCGACATCTTCGTCGCCGGCGTCGGCACCGGCGGCACGATCACCGGCGTGGGCGAAGTGCTCAAGGCCCGCAAGCCGGGCGTGCAGATCGTCGCGGTCGAGCCGGCCAACAGCCCCGTGATCACCCAGAAGCGTGCCGGCGAAACGCTGAAGCCGGGCCGCCATACGATCCAGGGCATCGGCGCCGGATTCATTCCCGACGTGCTCAACCTGAACGTGATCGACGAGGTTGTACAGGTGGTCGACGACGACGCCCTGGAAACGGCCCGGCAATTGGCCAAGCTCGAGGGCTTCATGTGTGGCATTAGTTGCGGGGCCGCCGCCTGGGCCGCCTTGCAAGTCGCCCGTCGCCCGGAGAACGCCGGCAAGCTGGTGGTCGTGGTTCTGCCCGACCTCGGCGAGCGTTATCTGTCGACGAAGCTGTTCCCGGAATGATGGGCTGTTTCCGGAAGGATGGATGGCGCCAGCGCTGCTGACTGCCAACACATAAGACTTAGGAAAGGCGTTAGGTTGGGCGAAACGGGGATTACTCCTCTTCGCGTAGTTTCGCCAGCACGGTGTAGTCCTCGAGCGTCGTCGTGTCGCCGGTGGTTTCCTTGCCGCTGGCGATGTCGCGCAGCAAGCGCCGCATGATCTTGCCGCTGCGCGTCTTGGGCAGGGCCGTGGTGAACCGCACTTCGTCCGGCACGGCCAAGGCGCCGATCTCTTTGCGGACGTGCGCCTTGAGCTCGTCACGCAGCGCGTCGCCGGCATCGCCGCTGCGCAAGGTGACGAACACGCTCACGGCTTGCCCTTTGATCTCGTCGGGCCGGCCGATGGCCGCGGCCTCGGCCACGAGCGGATGACTCACCAGCGCACTCTCGATCTCGATCGTGCTCAAGCGGTGGCCGGCGACGTTGATCACGTCGTCGATCCGGCCCATGATCCAGTAGTAGCCGTCGTCATCCTGCCGCGCATTGTCGCCGCAGAGATAGTTGCGCGGCACCTTCGACCAGTACTGGTCCTTGTACCGGGCATCGTCGCCCCAGATACCCCGCAGCATGCCCGGCCAGGGGCGCGTGACGACGAGCCAGCCGCCGGCACCTTGCGGCACGGCCTTGCCGCTCTCGTCGACGATCGCCGGCTTGATGCCCGGCAAGGGGCGCGTGCAACTGCCCGGCTTGGTCGGCGTGGCGCCGGGCAGGGGGCTCATCATGATCCCGCCCGTTTCGGTCTGCCACCAGGTGTCGACGATCGGGCAGCGGCCGCCGCCGATCTTGTGGTGATACCACATCCAGGCCTCGGGATTGATCCCTTCGCCCACCGTACCCAGCAGCCGCAGGCTCGACAGGTCGTGCTTTTCGACCCAGCGGTCGCCCCACTTCATGAACGAGCGAATGGCCGTCGGCGCAGTGTAGAAGATGCTCACGCGGTATTTTTCAATCAGCTCCCAAAAGCGCCCCTCGTCGGGCCAGTTGGGGGCGCCTTCGTACATCAGCACCGTCGCACCGGCCGCCAACGGGCCATAGACCACGTAGCTGTGCCCGGTGATCCAGCCGATGTCGGCCGTGCACCAGTAGACGTCGCTCTCGCGATGATCGAACACCCACTCGAACGTCTTCTTGGTGTAGAGGTTGTAGCCGGCCGTGGTGTGCTTGATGCCCTTGGGTTTGCCGGTCGAGCCGCTGGTGTAGAGGATGAACAGCGGGTTTTCGCTGTCGACCGGCTCCGCGGGGCATTCCGGCGAGGCGTCGCGCATCAGGTCTTCCCACCAGTGATCGCGCCCGGCGCGCATTGGCACGTCGATTCCCAACCGGCCGAAGACGATGCACTTCTGCACGGTCGGCGATTTTTCCAGCGCCGCGTCGACCGTTTCCTTGAGCGCCAATTGCTTGCCGCGGCGCCACCCGGCGTCGGCCGTGATCTGCAGCTTGGCCGACGCGTCGTTGTTGCGCTCGGCAATCGCCTCGCTGGAGAAACCGCCGAAGATCACCGAATGCACCGCGCCGATCCGCGCGCAGGCCAGCATGGCGATCGCCAGCTCGGGCACCAGCGGCATGTAGATCGACACCACGTCGCCCCGGCGAATGCCCATGCCCTTGAGCACGTTGGCGAACTTGCAGACCTCGCGGTGCAGCATCTGATACGTCAGCACGCGCTGCTCGCCCGGCTCGCCCTCCCAGATAAAGGCCGCCTGGTTGCGGCGCGGCGAATTCAGATGGGCGTCGAGACAGTTGTAGGAGATGTTCGTCAAGCCGCCGACAAACCAATGGGCGAAAGGTTCCTTCCACTCGAGCGTTTTTGTGAACGGCTTGAACCAGTGCAGTTCCTTCGCGGCCTCGGCCCAGAAGCGCTCGGGATCGGCATCGGCCTCGCGCCACAGGGCTTCGTAATCTGCCATGCTGCCGATGCGGGCCGCGGCCGAGAACGCCGCCGGCGGGGGAAACACGCGGTCTTCCCGCATGACGTTTTCGAGTTGAGCGGCGGACGGCTGAGCCATGGCGAGAATCCTTCGCGCAAGAGACGTGACGATGCGTAGTTGCGCGGGATTCTAGAGGCGCTGGAAACCGAGTGTCAACGAACCGGCCGCAGACGGCAAATCCGGTCCGATCGCATCGCGTCGGTCGAGGATGGCATCATCCGTGGCCGGCCGTCGCGCGTTTGCAGCAGCGCCGTGGCCGTTGCGCAACGGCCGTCGCGACACGTCACTCTGCCGGCAGCTCGCGGAGATAGATGTTCTTGAACCACAGCTCGCTACCGTGGCTCTGCAGCTCGATCTGGCCGGTGGGATAAATCGGCTTGTCGCGCTCCCAGTAGTTCTCCATCACCACGTTGTCGACGACCAACTGGTCGTTCAACTTCACGGTGACACGCTCGCCGACCATCTTGACGTAGAACGTGTTCCACTGCCCGACGGGCTTGTCGGCGACGACCAGCGGCTTGCTGGGCCCCTTCTGATTGTTGTAGAAGCCGCCCGAGCCGACCGGATCGTCCCAGATCTGCACCTGGGGTGAACCGCGCAGGTAGATGCCGCTGTCGCCCTTGGCATTGATCTTCCAATCGACGTACAGCTCGAAGTTGCCGTAGTCCTTCACGGTGCACAGGTGATTCTCGCCGGGCCCGACGCCGTCGTAATGGATCGCCCCGTCGATGACCGTCCAATGGGCACGGGCCTTGGCGTCGGCCGCTTCCTGGGCCTGGGCAAGTTGCTCGGGCGTCAGCTCAGCCCGTTTCTTCGGGTTCATCACCAGACCTTTCCAGCCCGCCAGGTCCTGGCCGTTGAACAGCGCGACGAAACCTTCCGGCGGCGTGTTATCGGCGGCCTGGCTCGAACTCCCGAACAAGAGCAACAACAGCAGGCAGGTCAAGCGGAGCGGCATGGCAAGATGTATCCAGGGCGGAATCACGAGGGCGGGAACCGACACAACGCGAGACTTGGATCGTAAGCCGAGCGCAGCGACGACGCAACGCGGCGGGCAGGCTGGCCGTGCCGCTGGCTGCTTGCTAGGGCAAAGCCACGGCCTCGACCGCCGGCGGGCCGAGGAAGGCCATGCTCAGGGCCCCCGCCTGCTCGACAGTCAGCTCACCGGGCTGGATCCAGACCCGGTAGCGGATGGCCAGCGGCTGCTCTCCTGTCAGGTCGTGCTCGAAATAGGAGCCAAAGCGGCCATAGTCGCGCTCGCTGAACCGTGCCTCGGCCCCAGCGTGGTTCTCGGGTCGGACGAGGTACAGGGCCGTATAACGTTGCCCGCCGACCACAAAACTCATGGCGTCCCAAGGCAAATTGACGTGGTCGCGCTGGTCGGGCCAGTTGCGCGTCGCCCCCGGCTCGCCGCGACCGTCGGGCCGGAGATAGTAGGTCTGCTTGAACGTCTCGGCCGCGACCTCTTGCGCCGCGCGGAAATGAAAACCGGCATGTTGCGGATCGCCGTCGAGCCGGACCGGGCCGGCGGCCGTTTCGACGAGCGCGGCAAAATCGATCAAACAGCCGCCCTGAGCTGCATAGACGGTCAACTCGCGACGTTCTCGGGCAAACACGTCGCGTTGAGCGCCATGCCAATCGATCGCCAGTTGGTGCCTGCCAAAGACCGGCCCTGCCTCGCTTGCGAGAAACGCCTCGTGCGATTGGTGTGCGCCCGCCTTGCAGTGCCAGACGTCGGCCTGCTTGCCGTCGTAGCTCACGCGGTTGTAACCGAAGAACAATCCGCGATGGTGCGTGTACCGGCCACCGGGACCCTTGGTAAGCAGCGTCGTACCATCGGGGGCGAACACGTGATGGTAAATCTTGTAGGTCTCTTCGCGGCGTGCAGGGCTCGATTCGTCGATCGCCTCGTACATGTAGCGTAAGACCGGCCGGGCACCCGCTGCCGTGTGCCAGACCAGATCGGTGTGCTTGCCGGGCGTGTCGTGCCAGGCGAAGGCGTCCGCAGGGCCGGCTGCGCGGTCGCGGCGCAGTTCCAACTCCAGCTCGCAGCTCTTGCCGGCGTGCAGCTCGGGGGCGACGAAGTGCACCTCAACCACGCGATGTTCTGCCGGTACCTCGAGCGGCAACTTGGGCGTCGCCACGAGCGGATCGTTGCCAAGCTGGGCGGGCCAACTCTCACCGGTCGATTCTTTGAGGTGCAACGTCGCTCGACCGTCGACGGGCCAGTCGCTCGGAACCACCAGGCGGGCGCGGAGCGGCACCTGCTGCATGGCGCTCGGCGGTGGTGACACCGTTACCCGGAAGCGAAGCAGGTCTTGTCCCGCTGCTCCATCGAGCGCGGTCCCACATGCCAGTGCCAGAACCAACAAACGAAGGCCGTACATCGTCACCCCAAGGAATCAGTTGCTGGTGGATCGGCTCGACCTGACTATGCGAACGTCGGTCGAGACCCGATCATCGTGACTGATCGCGCGCTCCGTCTCAATCGCAGATGCCCGTCCGGCGCAATGGATTGGCGAGATTTGGTTGAATCCGCAGCACCAAGGGCTACAATCCTCAGCACGCTGGCCGCCGCAAGGTTCGGTGCAGGTCGTCCTGTGGCTCGTGACGAGCCTAGGGCACTCGCATTGAACGCAGGGGGGCGTGCCTCGGCGCCTGCATTCCAATTCATTACGCCGTCGCCCGTGGAGGCACTCTGACGATGAGCACAGGTGGACACGACCAATCGTCGTCGTCCGGTTTCCATCGCCGCGCGTTTCTCAAGGGCTCAGGCGCAGCTGCGGCTGCGACGGCCCTCGTTGCGCAGCCGGTCATGGGCGCCGAGTCAGACCAGGAGACCCCGATCGTCGGTCCCGGCATGCACAAGCTGGTGCTGTCGGTCAACGGTCAGGACTGCCCCGTCGAGATCGAACCGCGGACGACCCTGATGGAAGTCTTGCGGTACCAGTTGAACTTGTCCGGCTGCAAGCCGGTCAGCAACCAGGGAGTCACCGGCGGCAGTACCGTATGGGTCGACGGCAAGACGGTTTCCGCTTCGACCACGCTGGCGATCACCTGCGCGGGCAAGAAGATTCGCACGGTCGAAAGCCTCGGCGGCGACCAGCCCGACGCGGTCGTGCAGGCCTTTGTGCACCACGACGGCATGCAGTGCGGGTTCTGCACCCCGGGTTTCGTCGTGGCTGTCCGGGCGTTTCTCGACAAGCATCCAAATGCGACCGAAGCCGACATTCGCGCAGGCCTCAACGGCAATCTCTGCCGCTGCGGCACCTATGCCAACGTGATTCAGGCCGCCCTCGAGGTGGTGAAGGGAGGCGGCAATGGCTGAATATAATTGGCCCAAGTACGGCACCGCCTCGGTGCTGGGCAAAGAACACGACCGTCTCGACGGCGTGGCCAAGGCCAGCGGCGCCGCGAAGTATGCCTACGACATTATGCGCGACAAGATGCTGTTTGCCCGTGCATTGGGCTGCCCGCACGCGTCGTGCAAAGTCGTGTCGATCGACACGTCACCGGCGCTGAAAGTGCCGGGCGTGCGGCACGTCGAGGCGCTCAAAGAACCGGGCAACGAAATCCGCTGGGAAGGCGATCTGGTCGCCGTCGTCGCGGCCGATTCCGACGGCGCCGCAGCCGAGGGCCTGGCTGCGATTGAAGTCAAGTACGCCGTCGAGCCGCATTTCGTCCTCGACGAACATCTCGCCGCGGCCGAGGCCGCCGGAGTGGCCAAGAGCGCCGGCCGCAACGTGCAGCTCGAAAAAGAGCCCGCCGAAGGCGCCGACGAAGACAAGTTCGAAGACGAAGAGATCGACCGGCTGCTGAAGGAGTCGGCCGTCGTGGTCGATGGCTACTACGGCATCGCCGCGATCACGCACATGTGTCTCGAAACGCACGGTTCGACGTGCGAATGGAAAGACGGCAAGCTGCTGGCCCACCTGTCGACGCAAAACGTCTCGGGCACCGCGGGCCAGTTCGCCTCGCCGCTGGGCATCACGGCCGACGACGTCACGGTCCACTGCGACTTCATCGGCGGCGGTTTCGGCAGCAAGTTCGCCGCCGATTCCTGGGGCGTCGTCTGTGCCAAGATCGCGAAGGAGACCGGCCGGCCCGTCAAGCTGATGCTCGACCGCGACCTGGAGCTCAAGTCGGCCGGCTCGCGGCCCTCGGGCTATCTCAAGGCCCGCGTCGGCGCCGACGCCAACGGCGTGGTCAAGGTGTGGGACTCGCACCACTGGGGTACCGGTGGGCCCGGGGGCGGCGGAGTCTCGCAAGGCGAGATCCCCTATGTTTTCGATCCGCCCAACCGACGTCGCGTGGCCACAGCCATCAAGACCAACACGGGCCCCAGCCGGGCCTGGCGCGCGCCCAACCATCCGCAGGCCTGCGCGATGACGCAAACGGCCTACGACGACGTCGCCATGAAGCTCGGCAAGGACAGTTACGACGTGTTCCTGGCCAATCTGGCTTCGGTCCGCAACGGCAAGGAAGACGTCTATCGGGCCGAAATGGAAATCGCTGCCAAGCTGATGGACTGGAAGGCCAAATGGCATCCGCACGGCAAGGGGCCGCAAGACGGCTCGATCGTCACGGGCCTGGGCCTGGCGCTGCACACCTGGGGCGGGGCGGGCCACGCTTCGACCTGCGTGGTACGCATCCATCCCGACGGCGGCGTGGAAACCTCGCTCGGTAGCCAGGACCTGGGCACCGGCACCCGCACGGCCATCGCCGTCGTGGTGGCCGAGACGTTTGGCCTGCCGGTCAACGCCATCAAGGTCAACATCGGCAGCTCGGCCTATCCGCAAAGCGGTCCGTCGGGCGGCAGCACCACGATCGGCGGCGTCTCCGAGTCGAATCGCCGGGCCTCGCAAGACGCCCTGCGCAAACTCTGCGAGCTGGTCGCCACGAAGCTCGGCGTGCAGTCGGCAGAGCTCGAGGCCAAAGAAGGCCGCATCCAAGTCGTAGGCGACCCGGGCAAGAGCCTGAGCTGGAAAGAGGCGTGCAGCCTGTTGGGCATGAACCCATTGGAAGTGAAAGGCGAGTTCAAACAGGGGGCCAAGAGCCCGTTGTCGAGCACGCTGGTCGGTGGCGTGCAGATGGCCGAAGTGGCCGTCGACAAGGCCACCGGCATCGTCCAGATGAAGAAATTCGTGGCCGTGCAGGACATGGGCCTGATCGTCAATCGGCAGACGGCCGAGAGCCAGATTTACGGCGCCGTCATCATGGGCATCGCGTATGCCCTGTTCGAAGAACGGATCATGGACGGCCGCACCGGCGCGTTCGTCAACGCTGAGCTGAGCGATTATCGCTTGCCGCGGTTGGGCGACATCGGCGAGATCGTCATCGAGATGTACGAGCCGGAAAGCGAGTACAACCGCGGCGTGATCGGACTGGGCGAGCCTCCGGTGATCTCTCCTGGCGCAGCCATCTCGAACGCCGTATGCAACGCGCTGGGCGTGCGGGTGCCGGTGCTGCCGCTGACGCCGCAGCGTGTCCTCGCGTCGCTGGAACACAAGGCCCTGGTCGAAGGGAGCGCTTCCTGATGAAAGCCTTTGAATACGCGGCTCCGCGCCGCGAAAGCGAGATCGCCGGATTGCTTTCATCCCGCTGGGGTGAAAGCGAAATCCTCGCCGGCGGCACCGACCTGGTCGGTCTGATGTACAAGATGGTGGTCACGCCCAGCCGGGTCGTGAACATCATGGACGTGCCGAGCCTGCGCGGCGTCGAGGCCGACTCGCAATCGGTGCGGATCGGGGCTACGACCTCGCTCAGCGATCTGCTCGACAGCCCGGACCTCGACGATTTCCCCTCGATCAAACAGGCCATCCGCGGGATCAGCAGCCTCCAGTTGCAAGCCCAAGGGACGCTCGGCGGCGAGCTTTGCCAGCGTCCGCGGTGCTGGTACTTCCGCAATGGTCACGGCTATCTCGCCCAGAACGGCCGGCTCGTGGCCGAAGGCGATCACCGGTATCACGCGATTTTTGGCAACGCTGGACCCGCGAAGTTCTGTGCAGGCTCGCGCTTGGCCCCAGCCTTGATGGCCCTGGGCGCCAAGGTACGCGTCGTCGGGCCAGGGCCCGAAGATGAAGCGCAGTTCCCACTCGACGCGCTGTATCGCACGCCGCGCGACGAGCAGCAGCGTGAAACGGTGCTGCTGCCCAATCAAGTCCTGACCCACATCACGATCCCGCGCGATGTCGTGCCGGCGAACGCGACCTACGAGGTGCGTCAGGGCGCCGGGCCCGACTATCCGCTGGCCTCGGCCGCGGCCGCCGTCCAACTCAAAGCCGGGCGGATCATCGCGGCCCGCGTGGTGCTCGGACAGGTCGCGCCGGTGCCGTGGGTTTCGAGCCTGGCGGCGAATGTTCTGCTGGGCCAGTTGGCGTCGCGCGAAGCGGCCGCCGCTGCCGGCGAGGCTGCCGTGCGCGAGGCGACGCCGCTGCCGGGGAATCGTTACAAGGTGCAACTCGCGCGCGTGGCCGTCGAACGTGCCGCGCTTCTGGCCTTCGGCCTGCAAACGGGAGGATTCTGACCATGGTCTACCGCAAACAGGTCGATGCCGATGGGGCCGAGGTTCGTGGACCCGCCTGCCTGCATCTCCGCTCCAAGGGGATGTACGTCACCGGGCTGGTCGACCCGACTCAGGAAGGCTCGATGGGCGACGGCTATTGCTGGTGCAATCGCACGCAAAACGTCCTGGGCCCCGATGATCAGTTGGTTGATCGGCCGAATTGCCAGGCCGGCCGGGGCTGCTTTCAACAGGTCATCTGACGCCGCCTGCCAATCGCAAAACAAACTGCGGCCAGGAACGCGCGACAGCGACTCCTGGCCGCGGTTTTTGTCTTCGGCAGCGACTCACGGGCAGCGCCGCTACCAGTCGTGCGGCGCGAGCTCCAGGTGCTCGCCGGTTGCCCGCTGGTGATTGGCTGTCTTGATCAATCCACGACGGATTTTCTCGAAGTCCGGCGGCAGGCCCTCGGCCGGCAGCTTCTGCAGCACGACCAGGGCCTGCCCGGGGCGCTGCAGGCGATAAATCAACACCTGGGCCAGCTTGAGCCGCATCCGCACCTGTTTGTCGGGATAGAGCCGTAGATAGTCGACCGCCAAGGCGACGAACTCGTCGTAGGCCTGCTGTTGCTCGAGTCCGGCCGCAAGTGCGCGATGGCTCGGTTCGGGCAGTTGCCAGTCGGGCAAGGTCTTCTCGGCCTTGCGATGCACGGCCAGCGCCAGGCGCGGCTGCGATTGGGCCATCAAGCTGTCGATCTTGTTCTGCGTCTCTTGCCGGGCCTCGGCCAACTTGCGCTCGTCGACCGGCTTGGCCTCAGGCCGCGGCTGATCGGCGAACACGCCGGTCTTGCCCTGCCAGACGGTGAACACGTCCCAGCCCTCGCAATCGACGAGTTTCAGTCGCAACATGATGATGGCCACCGGGAGCCCCAGCCCAAAGCCCATCAAGTGCAACACCGGCGTCTCCATGCCGAACCCGGCCAGCGCGGCAAACGCGAATTCATACCCCGCCATGCCCAGGGCAAATACCCAGACCTGCACTTCGACCGTCTGGATGATCGGGCGGAAGAACAGGAACACGAACAAGAAGCAGTACAGGTCGTTCTTGGGCGCCCAGACCAACGCCATGGCAACGAGTCCGAAAATGATGGCCGAGGCGCCGAACGAGTTTCCGCCCGGTGCCGCCAGCATGATCGACTGCTCGATGCCGCTTTGCGCGACGCCCAACAGCAGGTAGACGAGCAGGAACCTCCACCAGCCCAGCTTGCCTTCGACGATCAGCCCGAATGGCCAGAGGAACACCATGTTGCCGATCAGGTGAGCCCAACCCCCGTGCACGAAGTTGGACGTCAGCCACTGCACGGGGTGCAAACCGTCGCCCCATTGCAAGGTCCACGGCAGCAGAGTTTCGGCAAACAACGCGGCCTCGGCGTCGGCCTGATGATAGGCCAGACCGAAGCACAGCAGATGAATGGCCGTGTTGAGGACGATCAGGCCGACCGTCGCGTACGGAAACGAATAGACCGGCGCGTCGGTGTTGTACGGAAAGAACAGGAACATGCCGCCCGCGCGCCCTGCTGCCGCTCGGTTCGGGCCGAAACCGCGCGGCCCGTTATCGTCAGCCTATGCTGGGCGCCGGGCGCGTGGCAAACCCCGGCAAGACTCGCCGAAGATCAGTGGGTCGCCTCGGCGAACTCGTTCACGCTCGCGGTACGCGTCGGAATGATGAACGGATTGCAAGCCGAGGCCTGGTCGCCAAAGCTGATGCCCAGGGCCCGCGCCGCCTGCACTGCCGAACTCGATGGATCGACCTGCGAGAGTTTGCTGACGGCATCGGCAATGGCGACGCTCTCGATATTCGGCGGCTGAAAGCAGACCATTTCGCCGAATCGCTGCTGGTCGATCAGGCGTACCGCATGTGCGCCGAACTGGGTGGCCAGCACGCGGTCGAACGTAGTCGGCGGCCCACCGCGCTGCAGATGGCCCAGCACCACGCAGCGCGTCTCGCGTTGCAGCCGCCGTTCGATTTCGGCCGCCACGTGATTGCCCACGCCGCCGAGGCGCACCTGTCCGGTGCCGGCGCTGCGGGCAATCAAACCACCGTCGGGCAACAGCGCGCCCTCGGCGACCACGATCAGCGTGAACCGCTTGCCTTGTGTTTCGCGCTCCAGAATCTTCTGGCAGACGTTTTCGTAGTTCCAACCGATCTCAGGAATTAGGATCACGTCGGCGCCGCCCGCGATGCCCGCGTGCAGGGCAATCCAGCCCGCGTGGCGCCCCATCACCTCCATGACCATAATCCGTTCGTGCGAGGCAGCTGTCGTGTGCAGGCGGTCGAGGGCGTCGGTCGCGCATGCGATCGCGCTGTCGAATCCGAAGGTGAACGCCGTGCATTGCAGATCGTTGTCGATCGTCTTGGGCACACCGACGACCGGCATTCCATATTCGTGGAACTGCAAGGCGATCGCGAGCGAACCATCGCCGCCCACGCAGATCAGGCCGGAGAGCCCCAGTTGCTCGACCGTGGTCTTGGCGGCCCGCAGCATATCGCCTTCGATTTCCAGGCGATCGGCCACGCCGGCCCGGGCCACGAAGCGTCCCTTGTTGGTCGAACCGAGGATCGTGCCACCTTGGTTGAGAATGCCCGTCGTATTCTTCTGGTTCAACGGGATGTACGTGACCGGCTCGACGAGCCCTTCGTACCCCTTGATGAAGCCGATGCAGTCGTAGCCCAGGTAGTTGGCCGTCTTCACGGCGCCGCGAATCACGGCGTTCAGTCCCGGACAATCGCCGCCGCTGGTGAGAATGCCGATCCGCTTGTTGATCGCCGTCATGGGCTCGTGAGCTCCCAGCCAAACTGGTGTTCGCGCGGGCGAGTGGCCGCGTCGCGGCCCGGTTCTCGGCCTCGACCCGCAATCATCTATAGGTCAGGCGCGGCGGCCGCGCCCGCCGATTTGCAGCCGCGCGGCCGCCACTCTAAGCTGTGGCCCATTCACGCATTTCCCGGAGTTGCCCCCATGCTTGATCTAGCGAAATTGTGTCGGCGAACGTTTCTGCGGTTCTTAGCGACGGCGACGGTCGTGGCGATCGTGCCCCTGGCGGTTTGCACGCCTGCGCCGGCCCTCGCACACGACGCCGACACGCCTGCGCCCCGGACCGACGAGGGCTGGAAGCAGCGATTCGCCGAGCTCAACGAACGGGCCAAGGCCGGCAACTACGACCTGGTGTTCCTCGGCGACTCGATCACCCAGGGCTGGAACGACAACGCGATCTGGAAGAAACACTTCGAGGCCTATCACCCGCTGAACCTGGGCATCGGCGGCGATCGCACGCAGCACGTGCTCTACCGGCTGCAACACGGCAACATCGACGGCCTGAAGCCGAAGCTCGTCGTGCTGATGATTGGCACCAACAACTCCAACGGCAACGACAACACGGGCGTCGAGATCGCCGACGGCATCAAGGCCATTGTTGCCGAGCTGCGCAAGCGGCTGCCGGAGACGAAGGTGCTGCTGCTGGCCATCTTTCCGCGCGGACCGATGCCAAACCCGCAGCGCGAAAAGAACGCCGAGGCCAGCCGCCTGGCCTCGGAAGTGGCCGACGGCGAGATGGTGCACTATCTCAACATCGGCGACAAATTCCTCGCGGCCGATGGCTCGCTGCCCAAGGACATCATGCCCGACTACCTGCACCTCAGCCCCGAAGGCTATCGCATTTGGGCCGAGGCGATCGAACCCAAGGTCAAAGAGCTGATGGGCGTCAAGTAAGCCGCCCGCGCTCAGCGAAACCAGGCCGGGCAATTGGCGCGGATGGTCGCCGCCACCCAACGGGCCTCGGCCTCGGTGAGCGGCCCCAGACGAATCTGGCCAGTTTCACCGGCATCGTGCAGCAACACGTCGTAGTCCTTGCCCTCGGCATCGGACCCGACCTTGCCGCCGTGCCAGTACTTGTCGTTGCGCCGATCGAACAACGAAATCCGTTCGACACCGACGATGTCGTAATGGCGGCGCGGCCCGATGCCGAGCACGCCGGCATAGCAATCCAGGGCATGTCGCGAACAGGTCCAGCGCCGCCGCCACAGCGGCATGGTGATCAGCGCCGGAATGCCGGCCAGCAGCAGCAGGCCGATCAGCTCGAAGGGAATCAAGAACAGGTGCAGGCCGATCTCGCCTTGCTTGATGGCCTGCATCAGAAAGATGCCAACGATCGAGTTCCAGAAGCCGTTCAGAAACAGCACGGCGACCAGCGCGCCCAACTGAAATCGCCCGCGCCAGCGAAAACTGACGCCGTCGACGTCCTGGTCGCAGCGCCAGGGCGTGTCGGGCGGCGGCTCGACCCGGCTGGACAGATCGGTGAGTTCGAGTTCGGCGGAGCTTCGAGGGCCGCGATGGACGGCCTGGCGCTGAACGAAGCCGGCAGCGCGCGGAGCCAGGAGCTCGGCGGCCTCTGCGCCTGACGCCGTCTCGGCGGCTGTGCTTGATCCGTGCGGTTCGTCGCGGCGCAAGCTGCTCGGGCAGTGGGCCTCGACATATCGCACGATCTCGCGAATCACCGCGTCGCAATCGCTCACGCTCAACGAGCCGCCAAAGGTCAGCGGTTTGCCTAGCGTTTCGATGCGCACCCGACGGTTCACCCCGCCCGAGGAGTGCTCGGTGCCGGTCACGTCGATATCGACCGATCGAATCTCCGCCAGCGGCACGCGTTGCACCTGACGTCCGGTGTAGGTGCGCCATACCAGCGCAACCGCATCGGGCGACAGACGCAATTCCTGGCGGTCGAAAATCGTGGTCAGCAAGACCAGCGCGCCGAACAGCCACCCGATGAAGAACGGCGTGGCGAACATGCCGTTTTCAAGGGTCGGCTCATGGAAGAGCTTGTTGGCGATGGCCACGCAGCCGGCAGTCCATCCGGCGAGCCAAAAGGCCATAAAGCTGGCGATTCCCAGGCGCGGACCGAGGCTGCTGGACTTCAGCCGGATGACACGATCGGCCCCATCGGTCGATACATGAACTCCCGAACTACCGCTCAACTTGGAACTTAAGCGAACTTTAGACTTCATGAATGGCGGGGAACGGAATGGCGGACTAGGATTAAGAGCTACGGAGCAAAACGGGCATTCTAATTCTGCTCCGAGTCTTGACGGTTGGGTTCAATCGGACGGGCCGCTTTGCGTGCCGGGACCGATTGTGCCGTCCTTTAGGCTGGTCGGGCCATGAACGCGTGCGTGATCGGTTTCGAGATCGTTTCGCGCGATCCTCAGGCAGCGGCCGATTTTTACGGTCGACTGTTCGATTGGAAGATTGGCCAGGAGGTCACCGGCGGCATCCGGCGGCTCGACGCCAAGACGGCCGAGAACCTGCACGGTTCGATCCTGCCAGCCGTGCGTGAATTGCGCCCCAGCGTACAACTGGTCGTCTCGGTCGACAACGTGATCGACACCTGCGCCCATGCGATGGAATTGGGGGCGGCCGTCGTCGTGCCGCCGCGCAAGATGCCGAACGGTCAGTGCATCGCCGTGCTCGTGGACCCCCAAAAGCTGCCGCTGGTCGTCGTTCAAGACGGCTGAACGCCGCAGGCCGCGGGCCTGGCTTGCGGGCAACGAACGCGGTATTCATTCACGGTGCGGAGCCGCAGCGCCCTGGACCAACCGCTCCGGATCGACGCGGAACAGCGTATAGCGATCTTCCGGCGACGTCTCGCGCCGGGTCTGGCGACTTTGCGACAACTGCTCGACACGCCCCAAGTGCTCTAGCTGCTGGGCGTCCCGGCCCCGGGCCACGACATACAGGGCGCCGCTGCGCGGATCGGCCTTGAGCTGGACGAGCTCCCAATGCCCCTCGACGTGCCGATCGATGTAGAAGATGTGTCGGGCAATCTCTCCGCCGCCACACGCAACCAACCGCGCGTCGGCCGGGACCTCGCTCGCGACCGCTTGCAGGAACTGACGGTCGGCCGCCGACGGATCGCGGCGCGGCATGACCCAACCATGCACATAGACTTCCAACCACAGCACGCCGCCGATCGTGGCGGCCATCGACGCGGCAGGCCAGGCCCTTCGCGTTAGCCATCCGACCGCCGTGAACAGCGCCAGGCTCGTCAGGCCCATCACGACACAGTCACCGCGAAACGTGTTCGAGCGCCAACCTACGATCGCGGCGGCAATCGCCGCGGCGGGTGCAAAGATGCGGATACACAGGTTGCCCCAGTGCAACGCCAGCCGCCCGCGCGTGCGAATCGAGCCGGCCAGCAGCAGACCGCCTTGGGCCATGATCGGAGCCAGCGCCGGCAAGGCGTAGATCAAGTAGTGATGATGCTTGCCGCGCGAGAGCGACAACAGCACCAGCGGCGCCAGTGCCCAACACCACAAGAACCGTTCAGGCGAATTTTTTTGCTCCCACGCGGTGCGCGCGCTGGGCAGCGCCGCGATGAACAGCAATGGCGTCCACGGCAACAACTGCCACGGCCAGCAAGTCAGGTAGTACCAGAAGGGCTTCGAATTGAAATCGACGGTCCCAGCTGCGCGGCCCAGCAGGTGATCGCGCCAGAGTTCCCATGCGGCCGGTTCGCGATAGGCCACGGACAGCGGCCAGGCAACGGCGAGACCGACCGCCAGGCACAGTCCCAACGGCGAGAACATGGCCACAACGCCCCGCCAATCGCGCCGCGTGATCTGCCAACAGCCGATCACTCCCAACACGAGTCCCGCACCAAACAGGGGCCCCTTGACCAGGTTCGTCAAACCGATCAGGCACCAGAACAGCACCCAGCCGCCGCGGCCCAATTGCCGCTGCTGCGGCATCCACCCTGCCTGCAATCGTGCAAACACGGTCAAGGCGCCGGTCGTCAGCGCGCAGAGCAGCATGTCGGCTTCGGCCAGCCGAGCATAGGTAATCATGTAGACGCATGACGCTTGAAACAGGCCCGCCAGCAGCCCGGCGGTCGGGCCAAACCATTGCGCCGTCAGACCGGCAATCAGCAGCACAACCGCCGTGCCAGAAAGTACCGAGGGCCAACGCGCCGTCGCCTCATCCCAGGAGCCGTCCAGACGGTTGCAGGCGATCACTAGCCAATGTGGAAGCGGCGGCTTCTCCAGCCAGAGCTGATCGCCGACGCGCGGCAGCAGCAGATCGCCGGAGTCGTCCATCTGTTTGGCGACTCCGGCGACGTAAATCTCATGTTCGGTCAAGGCCCGCGCGCCACTCAGGTTGAACCCGTATAGCAATAACGCGGCCGTCAACAGCAATAGCCAACTGCCCACGGGCATTGGCCCGCAAGGCCGGGCAAGCCGGCCGCGCACAATAACCACCCAGCGCACCATCATGCCGGGCCTTTCCAGACTCATGTGTTCATTCCCCAGGCTGGGTCGTGGCCGGTCCCATCAGCTCGACATCGGCCCAATACAACGGGTGATCCGAGACTTCTTCGCGGACCTCGCCGCCAGCGGTCCCGCGCAAGCCGCGCAGGAGAATCCAATCGATCCGACGTTCCGACGAGCCGGCGCCGGCGTCGTCCAGCGCGTCGCGGGCGCCGCGACCAAAGCAGGTGGCTAGGCGCGGATCGTCGCGCGTCGTATTCAGATCGCCCAACAGCATCGCTGGCTCGGCGAGCGACTCGAACAAGTTGCAAACGATCTCGAGTTGGGCCTCGCGATCTTGGCGGCGGTCGATATGGGCGACCAGTACCTTCAGCGGCTTGCCTGATTCCGTCGGTAGCGTGGCAAACAGCAGATTGCGAAACCCGCGGCGCTGCGTGCACGGCAATGGAATACTCTGCCAGGGCGCAACGTTGAACCGGGTCAACAGCGCGTTACCCATGTGGTCCTGCCACCAGCGTCGCTCGGTGGGTGCAAACGCCGCGGCCAAGGAGAGATGGTCGGCCAGGTCGTCCGCCTGGTTGTCGCGATAGGCAATCCAGGGCCCGTCGACTTCTTGCAGCGCGGCAACGTCGATGCCGTGCAGCGCGCGGGCTACGGCCGCGAGATCGACGCCGCCGTCACGCCGGTGCCCTGTGGCAATGTTGAACGTGGCCACGCGAAACCGGCCAGGGACATGCGATGAGGGCTGTTGCCCCACGCTCGCAAGAGTGCCACTGCGGGCGTCGGCCGCATGGCGCCCATTGCCCCACGCGGTCGCGAACACAACCAAGACCAAGACGAAGGCAGCCGTCCGACGATACCGCCGCCGCGCCGGGCGCAAGGCCACCGTTGAGAAGGCAGCGGCATCGAAGCGCTTGCTCGCGCCGGGTGCGGTCGCCTGAGCCGTAGTCGCGGCCATGGTCGGTTCCCACTCTTCGAAACGGCGCCGCTACCGGCGAAAGCGAAAACGCGGCTCGCTCCGAGCCGGGCGATCAGACTCGCTGTGTGGGGGTGGGATGCCGGGCACGCCCAGATCGATCCCTTCGCCGAAGTAGAACTTGCGCGCCTCGGGATTGCGCACGACTTCGTGAGGCGCCCCGTGGCACAGCACGCGCCCCTCGCGAATCACATAGCTGCGATCGGTGATTTGCAACGTCTCGCGAACCTGGTGATCGGTGATGAGGATCGCAATCCCCTGCTCGCGCAGGCTGCACACCATCTCTTGGATGCCTGCGATCGTCACCGGGTCGATGCCCGTGAAGGGCTCGTCGAACAGCAGAATCTTCGGATCGGAGACCAGGCAGCGGGCAATCTCCAGCCGTCGGCGCTCGCCACCCGACAGGCTCATCGCCAATTGCTTGCGGCGCGCGGTGATCTTGAACTGTTCGAGCAGTTCATCGCAGCGGCGGCGCCGTTCGGCCCGGCCCACGCCCAGCATCTCCATCACGCCCAGCAGGTTGTCTTCGACGGTCAGCTTGCGAAAGACGCTCGATTCCTGAGCCAGGTAGCCCATACCGCCTTCGCGGGCGCGGCGATACATCGGCCAGTCGGTCACATCGATATCGTTAAGAATGACTCGGCCCTTGTTGGCCGGAATCATCCCACAGGTCATCCGAAAGCTCGTCGTCTTACCGGCACCGTTGGGCCCGAGAAGCCCGACGATTTCGCCCGGGTCGACGTGAAAATCGACGCCGTCGACGACCTTGCGGCGGCCATAGTATTTGATGAGTCCGTGGGCTTCCAACAATGCCATCGAAGTTGTCGTCCTTGACCGACGTGTCGCGTTCTGGCCGGGGCAAATGCGCAGCTGCCAGCGCGGCGAAAACTTTAGTGCGAGCGACGACTGAACGTCAAGGCTGGCTTACGGTTCGGATCGACCGTGCGGACTCTGTCGAGTGCTGCGACAACTTTGCCCAGCCGCGGCCGTAGCGACCGATATCATGAAGGAAGGTAGCCGCCCCTCGGAAAGCGGTGCGGAAGACCAGGAAACCACGAGTTCGAACGCGAGCCTTCGGCTCGACTGAGAGCAATGCCAGCACTGCAAATGGACAGCCAACCCGGTTTGTCGCCGTTGTCGAATCGCCAGGAAATCGTCAACGGGATTACGCATGGCATGGGCTTTGTAATGGCCCTGCTAGCCGCGCCGTCCGTGGTCTTGTTGGCCATGAAGGAATCCGCCTGGCACATGTTCGGCGCGAGCGTCTATGCGTTCACGCTCGTGTCGCTGTATGCAGCCTCGACTTTGTCGCACGTGTTCCATTTCCATGCGACCTGGCGCCGCATCTTCCGGATGCTCGATCAGGGGTGCATCTACTTGCTGATCGCGGGCACGTATACGCCCTTCGCGGTGGTGTACTTCCACGACGGCTGGTACAGGCTGCTCAACGCGGCGATGTGGACGACGGCTGCGCTGGGGTTCGCCTCGAAGGTGTTCTTCGCACATCGCGTCGACAGCGTGGCTACGTGGGCTTACGTGGTGCTCGGCTGGCTGCCGATCGTCACGGTGCCGCGCGCCATCGAAGTCGTTCCACACGAGTGCCTGCTGCTGATGATCGGCGGTGGCGCGTGCTACACGATCGGGACCTTCTTTCTGATGCTCGACCGCAGGGTTCCGTTCTTCCACGCGGTCTGGCATCTGCTCGTCATCGCCGGCAGCACCTTGCACTACATCGCCATCATCGCTTACGTGCTGCCGCAGCGGTAAGCGACGATCGCCGGCCAGGTAGCCCAATCCGGGCCCGACTTCCAGCACTGCCAGCGGCGGCATTCCTTGCCCGGCTTGTGCAGACGCACAAGAAGTTGACCCCGCGAAATCCCCAGCTAACAATGCCGGAGCCCTGGGCACCGGGCAAGCAGGTTGGTCTCGGCCGCGGCAAGTGAGCGCGGGCGCGACCCTTAGCGGTCCGGGGCATGGCCGTCGTCGTGATTTACGTCGACGCACCGGAGACGACCATGCCGCGCCTATTTGTCCTCCGGCGTCAGCGCGCCTGCCGTCGGGCGAACCAAGAGAGACTCGAACGGCGATTGCTGTTCTCGGCATCGCCGATGGGCTGTAGCTGCCCGCTTTGCTGCGGTCTGAACAACGATGTGGTGAGCGAGGTGGCCAATCTACGGCCTGCCGCCACCACGACGATCGAAGACACGGTCGTCCACCAGCCCCTGCCCTTCGATCTCGGCGACCGTCCGCTGACGCGTGTGGGCGAAGACGCTGTGCTGGAAGAGATCGACGATCAACTCAGCTCTTCAACGGAGAGTGGCGGCGATCCGGCGTCCGACAACGCGTTCGACGGCTTCACGCTGGTCGACGAGCAGACCAGCAGCTTGGGCGGCTTCAATATCGTGCTCAATGCGGGCCCCACGCTCGTGGCCAATGCGGATGCGCTCGCGGCCTTTGAACGGGCAGCCGCGCACTGGGAAGCCATGATCTCCGATCCGATCCTGGTGACCCTGAACGCCGACCTGGCCAATCTCGGCGCGCCGAACGTCATCGGCCAAACGAGCACGGTACTGCTGCAAACCAGCTACAACGCCATTCGCAACGCGATCGTGGCCGACGCCGATGCCGACGATGCGATACTCGCCTCATTGCCGACGGCGGTCCAGTTCACGGCGGTGCTGCCTGCTGGTTTTGGTCTGACGGGTGATCTCATCGCCTCGAAGGCCAATTTGAAAGCCATCGATTATGTCGGCCTCGATACGGCGTTCGGCGCCGCGGACGGCACGATCACGTTCAACACGCAATTCACTTTCGACTACGACAATTCCGATGGCGTCGGCTCGGGCTTGACCGATTTCGAGACCGTGGCCACGCACGAGATCGGCCACGCCCTGGGGTTTATCTCCACCGTCGACACGGTCGATGGACTGGTCGGTGCCGGCTTGACGGGTGACGTTTCGCCGCGCCCGCTCGATCTATTCCGGTTTGCCGATAACGTCGCCGGAAAAGACCCTGCCACGAGCGCAAATTTCACCAACTATTCGCGTACGCTCACCGCGGGCGGAACCGTCATCACCGACGACACGACCCATGAATGGCGCATGTCGACCGGCGTCTCGACGGGCGATGGGCGCCAAGCCAGCCACTGGAAAGACAACAACCTCAGCGGCACGCTGATCGGCGTCATGGACCCCACGCTGGCGCCACAACAAGTGGTACCGGTCAGCTATGCCGACATTCGCGCGCTCGACCTGATCGGCTGGGATATCGTTGCCAATCAGCCGCCCGTGCTCGATCCGATCGGCAATCAGACCATCGCGGAAGGCGCACTCTTGACCTTCACGGCGTCGGCCACCGAACCGGACGGCCAGTCGTTGTCGTTCAGCCTAGGACCGGGAGCCCCGGTGGGTGCGGTCATCGACCCCGTGACAGGCGTGTTTACGTGGACGCCGACGGACGATGTGCCGAGTCCCGTGTCGATCCAAGTCATCGTCAGCGACAACGGCGTGCCGGTGCTCAGCGACTCGGAGACGATTTCCGTCACGGTGCAAAACGTGGCGCCTGCGGCATCGATCAGTCCCGGCGCAAGCGCCCAGTTCCGCGGCGAAAGCGTGAGCTACACCTTGGCCGCGGTCGACCCGGCTGCCGCCGACCAGGCCGGCACCTTCACCTGGGAGATCGACTGGGACAACGACACCCTGTTCGACGAAACGGTCGTGGGCCCCGCGGGCACTACGGTCAGCCACGCGTATGTGACCAACGGAACGCCGACTATCGCAGTTCGCGCCACCGACGACGACGGCGGGACAGGCACCGTGAGCACGACGGCGATCAATGTCACTACCTATGTCGCGCGTTTCAACGGCAGCACGACCGACTTGCTCTGGGGCGGCACACCGGGTTTCGACGGCGTGTTCTTTCTCGGCATCGGCCAGTCCATCTCGATCTTCACACAATTCGAAAACTCGATCCTCGCAATTTCGAACCACATCGTGCCCGGGATTAACGGCCGCATTAAGGCCTATGGGCACGAAGGGCTCGATGTCATCACGGCCGAACTCGTGTCGTCGCGCGTGGTCGAGCTCTACGGCGAGGGAGGCGACGACGCGCTGTACGGCGGTTCTCGCGGTGACTCGCTGTACGGTGGACAGGGCAACGACCTGCTGGTCGGCGGCACTCAGAACACCGACCTGGGCGATCGGCTCTTCGGCGGTGAGGGGCAAGACGTGCTCGTCGGCTATCTCGGCGCCGACACGCTCGACGGCGGCGCGGGCGAAGACTTGTTGTTCTCCGAGCGGTTCGACTTCACGGCCTTCGACGATCTCTATGGAACCCTGGGTGGCACGCAAGGCGTCTGGGCTGGGCCCGAGCCCTATTTGTTGCGCGTCGGCATGCTGTTGCTCGATACGATTCTTCCGGGCACCACGACGCTCGACGATTCGTCAATCGACAAGCTGATCGGCGGCAGCGAACTCGACTGGTTGATCTTCAGCTTCGGCGAAGACATTGCCGATGTGCCCGAGTTCGGCGAACAGCAAACCGACGCCAGTCCCTGATCAGGCGATCGCGGCCGACGCCTGTCGCAACAGCGTGGATTGCTCGGGCATGAGCTGCTCGAGGGCCGCAGCGTCGAAGCGCGTGCGCGCGTCGACGCGGGTATCGCCGGGCGAGTTCGGCGCGAACAAGGTCGCCGCCGTGAGCAGGGCCTGCGAAAAGTCGGCCCCCCGCAGGTCGGCCCCGATGAACGACGCCCCCTCGAGATCGGCGCCGTGAAAAACCGCGTCGCACAGATCGGCGCCATCGAAATGCGCGTTCGACAGGTTGGCGCCGGAAAAATCCGCGAACTTCAGCACCGCATTGCCAAAACGTGCGTCACGCAACAAGGCATCGCGCGCGACGAGCGCGGTTAAGTCGTGGCCTGCCGCGTCCATGCCGCACAGCTCGGCCGCCGAAAAGTCGCGCGCGGCCAGCCGGCGGCGCACTTCGGCCCGATCGAGCTGCGGCGCCAGGTAGCGCTGCTCGCGCCACGGATCGGCCTGATTGTGATAGCCGGCCGTGCGTTCCCAGTAGCCCAGCACGTCGTCGGCAACCAATTCGATCCGCGCGAGCCACTTGAGGCTCTTGTAAAAATACCGGCCCGGAACGATCAGCCTGAGCGGCCCGCCATGCGCCGCATCCAGCGCATGCCCGTCGGCAGCCACGGCCACCAGCGGATCGAGCGCACCCAGATCGGCCAGGGGTAGCGACGTGCTGTGCCGGCGACTGCTGCGGGCGACAAAACTGACGTAACGTGCTTCGGGCTGCGGCTGCGCGCGTGCCAGGACATCGAGCAGCGGCCAACCTTGGAACAGCACACCGAACATCGACCACCGCGTCACACAGTGAATGTCGATTTCCCGCTCGACGCGCGCCGAGCGCTGCACTTCGGCCAGCGGAATGCGCAGCGGTTGCGCGACCAGGCCCGTCACCTCGAGTTGCCACGGGTCGGCAGCCTGCTCCGGCGCACGTTCGCCAATCACGGGCCAACGGCCCGGCGCGGCAAGTTGCTGACCCGGCGGCAAGCGATGCTCGGCGGCCATCGATCGTTGGTCCAGGCGATGCCCGGCCTCTCGGGGCTCAGACGCCCAACTCTCGGCCCAGCTCGAAGATCTCTTCGGCGTCGAGCACGGCATTGTTGCGTTCGAACAATCGTCGCAGGGCCGCCTTATGGATTTTCATCTTCAAGCCTCCCACGCCGAGCGCGCCGTAACACGTCACGCCGTCCTGTTCGCGCGCCTTGTCGGTCGGCTCGATGCCCGCGAGCCCCGTCGGGGGAACGGCGTTCAGGTCGACCGCCACGCGCAAAGGCACCAGCGCCCGACGCTGATCGACGCTGAGCAGCTCGGCGCCGGCCGCGCCCGCGGCAATCACGACCTGGGCCTCGGCCAAGGCCGACGGGACCTCGCCCTGCGACGGCCAGACAAACGCTTTCAGGCGCGCCCCGGTCACGCGCTGGGCCAACGACTCGCAGACGGCCGCCGCGCGATCGAGCTGCCGCGAGCCCGCCGCGACCTGAGCCCCGGCGCGCGCGAGCAATCGCACGGCGCGTTGGCCGACGGGACCCGTCGCGCCAAGCACCGCGACCCGTGCGTCGTGCAGTTCGAGATGCTTCGATACCGCGAGGACGGCCGCCGCGGCGGTCGTGTTCGCACCGTTGGCGTCGAACATCACCGACAGCCGAAAGGGACCGAAAAAGCTCGCCTGGACGGCTTGCAGAATTTCCTCGCCACGGGCCACGTTCGAACCGCCGACGAACACCGCTGTGCGGTGCAGTTCGTCAATGCCGCGCGTGAACAAGCCGCCGTAAACCAGGTCGCGCACGGCCCGGGGCTCGATGCCGCCGTGCCGAAATAGCTGATCGACGCCGGAATCGACCGCCACCACGGCATCGAACACGCTCGGCTGGGGATCGCCATCGAGCTGAATCAGAATCTTCGGCTTGTCGCTCGTCGCGGCCATCACCGAACCCCTGTCGCCAAACGGGTGCCCCTAACGAACGTGTGCCACTGCACGGGCAGTGGCACACGAGCATAATCAGCGGGGGAAGCGCCCGGCGGCACCTCCCGATCAAGCGATCAGAACCCGCGGAACGGATGCTGGGCTTTGTCCTTGCCGGCGATCATCTCGGCGGCCGAGGGCTTGTTCCCCATGGCGTTGGCGATCGCCATCTTGGTCGCGTCGTAGTTGTACTGATAGATCTTGCGATCGTCTTCCGCGGCCGGGTGGATGAACACGCCGCAGACAATGACCAGGTCCTCCGCCTGCGATTGCGGAATGACGCCGGCGCCGACCGAATCGGCCACGGCCTTGGCCACAGCGGCTTGCGCGGGGCCGAACATCTGCACGGCTTGCTTCATACCCTTGATCGTGACCTTGGTGATCATCACGGTCGCCGGCTTCACGGCCAGGTTGGGCTCGAGCACAGCCAGCAGGTTCGAGTGACCTTCGCTCTGCCGCGCCAGGGCGCTGGCGAACGCGTGACCGACCGGCCCGTCCTTGCTGCCGATCAACAGATCGATATGCGCGATTTCGTTGCCTTCGCCCGAGAGGGCTTCGCCGATCATCATCGACATCTTCGTACTCTCCGTTTGCGTAATGGTGTGTGGTGTGGCGCGCCAATCGCCGCCCAGAGTTCCGTCGATTGTTCAGAGTTCGGTCAACTGCTCAGGCCAATTCGCTGCGCAGCGCTCGTTCGCGGCAGAGTCGGCTGCGAATCGTTCTCGGAATCGCGGAAATTTTCCAGGATGCACGAACTTAGCAAAGCGACCTGCAAATGCAACCCTGCGAAGCGGTTAGCTCAAGAGGCAGGGTTTTCGGCGGCAATTTTACCCGTTGCCAGGGGGTTGAGCCGCCGCGCGCCGCGCGTCTAGCCTGCTGACCACGAGTCGCGCAGGTTTAAGCGACTCGCCGTATCACCACGACGGAAAGAAGGAGGAGTTTGCGGATGGGGACCGAAGCATTTTTCACGGTGGTCAGCTCGCTGGTCTTGTCGGCGGCGCTTGCAGAAGATCCTTCGAACGCGGCGACGACGATCGATCCGGCTGCGACGAATACCGCCACGGCCGCGCCCATGCCGAGCCCGGCGCCGGTTGCGAAGCCTGCTGTCGTTGATCCGGCCAGCACCCTGCTGCCGGTCGAGCAGAACATCATCGCGCAGGTCAACTCCGAGCGCGCGCGCTACGGCCGGCCGCCGTTGGCCATCTCGTTCGGCCTGATGGATTCGGCGCGTCGCCACTGTTCCTGGATGGCCAGCCGGCGATCCTTGCAACACACCTCCGCGGGGGTCGCGGAGAACATCGCCATGGGCCAGACCGATAGCCAGCAAGCGGTCCAAGCGTGGATGAACTCGTCCGGCCATCGGGCGAACATCCTGGGCGGCTATTCGCAGGTCGGCGCAGCGGCCTACCATGCGGCGGACGGCACGTTGTTCTGGTGCTTGCAGCTCCGCTGATCGCCGCCAGGATCGAGCCATACCCCGAAAAGCAACCTGCCCCGGCCGCTCCATGCGAGCGACCGGGGCAGGCGTGTTTACCGGGGAAAGTTCCGTCGCTGCGAGGCTTACTTCACCACCTTCAGCGGACGGCTCTTGGCAATCGACTCGAACGTGTCGAGCAACTGCTCTTCGTACTGGAGCACGCCCTGACCGCCCGGCACGTTGAAGTGCTTGCCGCCAGTCATATCGGCGATCTGCTGCATCAGATTCACGTCGGCACCCGCTCCCAAGCTGATGGCGAAGATCGGGACATGCATGTCCGCCACGGCCTGGGCCTGTTGCAAGGCGTAGGTCCGGCCTTGAGTCTCGTTGCTCGGCCGATTCGCCAGGCCGTCGGTCATCAACACGATCATCTTGTACGCACCCAGCCGGGCATGGGCAGCCAGTTCCTGGCGGCCATAGTAGACACCCGCGCCGATGTTCGTGTAGTGATCGTAGTGACCGGCCTGACGGCCCTGCACCGTGTTGGCAACGCTCTGGAAGTCCGCCGTCAGGCTTTTTTCCAGTTGGCCTGTGCCGTTAGTCGAGTTGTAGATCGCAAACCCGAGACGGTCGTCCGAATCGAGCTCTTCGAGGTAGTCGGCGAACAAGTGCACGGCCGCCTTGAGCTGAGCAATCGGCTGGGCGCTGACGTTGACCAGCGCCGGCGTCTCGCTGTACTTGGGCCGTTGCTCGAGCAGGTAGTTGATCCAGGTCATGTAGCCGTACTTTTTCTTGTACCCGACCGAGTTCAGTACGCTGCTGGTCATCACGTAGTTGACATAGTCGTCCCAACTCCCGCCGGGGAAGGGATATGCCAGGTTCTTGATACCGAGCTGCGTCTTGACCGTCGTCACGTTGGTCGAAGAGATCGAAACCGGCGTCCACTGCATGCTGCCGTAATGCGGCGAGCCCATTTCGGTGTAGATCTGGAACAGGTTCGCAATGATGTTAGCCTTGCCAAACTGCCCGGCCGAACTGAACTCGCTGTCGTCGTTCATCGACGCCGAGAAGTCGAGCACCAGCATGATGTCGCGCGGCTGGTACGTGGCGATCGATTCGGCCGAAACGGAGAATTGATCGCGCCCGAAGATCCGGCCGAAGAACAACGGTTGGCCGGACCGGGTGACCGAGACCTTCACCGCCGACGGCAACGTGGCGACTTCGGTGAACTGTCCGGTTTGCGGATCCCAGTCGCCGGTGGTGATCTCGATATCGTCGTCGAGCGTGGTCACATTGGGGCCACTTCCCGCGCCGTTGCCGCCTTGGTTCTGGTTGTTGTTGTTGTTGTTGCCCGCGAAGTTGAAGCCCGCGCCGCCCACGATGTTCGAGTTGACGAATTCGAGCACCTCGGCATTGGCCGCTTCGGCCCCGTTGACCAGCACACCGGCTCCGGCCAAGGCACCCGCGTCGACCGAACGCTGCAGCTCGGTTTTGACGACGGCCATGTAGCCGACGTCGACGGCGAATGCGACCATGCCCAGCAGGATGACGGACAACAGTGCCGTCAGGATCAACACGTTGCCCCGACGCTCATCGGGACGACGACGCGAGACTCCCGCGCCTGGCAACAGAGGGTGCATGGTCATAGTGAAGCCTCCTGATGTAATAGCTCGAGGTGCGGAACCGCACCAAGACGAGATGGGAAACAACGAGCTATTCAATGCGTACGTCAGGAATTCACCCCTGGCAAAGTGTTCCACGCGAATTCTCGGATTCCCCTTCGCAATCCGTCGCGTCGGTTGCGTCTTGACCTCAGTGGCATTGACCGGAAGCCACGGCGTTGCGATTTGGCAGCGCCGGGACCGGCCTCACGGTAGATCGCCAACCACTGCGACAACGCGTACAACGGTTGCTTGTCACTGATCCGCCGCAGCAGCTCCGCGCGCCATGATGGACCGTTCCGCCAATTTGCTGATTCTCGGCGCCAGTGCCCGCGCCGCTGCTCAAGCCGCGCACCGCTCGGGTTGGCAGGTCGAAGCGATCGACCTGTTTGCCGATGCCGATCTGCAAGCCATTGCACGCTGTACGCGGGTCGGCCGTTTTTCGGCCAGCACACTGGCCGCCGCGCAGAAGAGTAGCTGTTGGGGCTGGCTCTACACGGGCGGATTGGAGAATTACCCGCGACTTGTCGATCGGCTCGCCAGAGCCCACCGGCTCCTCGGCAACCACGGCGCCGTGCTCCGCGCGGTGCGCGATCCCTTTCGCCTCGCACAGGAGTTCGCGGCGGCTGGCTTGGCCGTGCCGGAAGTGCAACGCGCCCCCAGCGGGTTGCCTCGCGACGGCTCCTGGCTGTTGAAGCTCGTTCGAGGTAGCGGAGGATCGCACGTCGTGCCTTGGACCGCCGCGGCCGAAGCCTCATTCGATGCCCGGCGGCATTACCTGCAGCGCCGGATTACAGGGAAGCCGTGTTCGGCCGCGTTCGTGGCCGCGGGCGGACGCGCCTGCCTGGTCGGCATGACCGAGCAACTCCTGGCGCCATCGCCCGGGGAGGGCACACCGTTTCGATATGGAGGATCTATCGGGCCCCTCCGACCGCCCGAAACGCTACGGACCTCGGTAGAGCGTCTTGGCCACCTGTTGGCCGAGCGTTTCTCGCTGCAGGGGCTATTCGGCGTCGACGGTGTGGTGCAAGGCGACACGTATTGGCCGATCGAGATCAACCCGCGCTATGTCGCATCACTCGAGGTGCTGGAAATGGCTGGCTCAGTGCGCCAACTCGGCTCGACCAGCACCATCGCGCTCCACGTCGATGCCTGTGCCGATGGGAAACTTCCCGATGCCGTTCCAAGCACTGTCGAACTGCCCTGGGCCGGCAAGCGAATTGTCTACGCGGCCAGCGCGCTGCGTGTGTCGTCCCCCGTGGCGCAGGCCTGGCTGGAATCGGCACAGGTAGCCGATGTGCCCGTCGCCGGGTCCGAGATCGCGGCCGAGACACCGATCGCGACAGTGCTGGCCACGGGCAGTTCGCGGCAACAAGTGCTCGAACGATTGGATCAGGCGCAGGCCTGGCTGTATGCGCAATTCCGCTAGCGCACCGCCGTCTGGGGGCCAGAGGCCCCCGGCGGCTGCGGACGAGACCATCGCGGTCGAGGCGAGTGCCGGTCTTTACGGCAACTCGCGGATCTGAATGTCCTTGAACCACACCCGCATCGGCGGGCCGACGTGCAACTGCAGCGCGATGATCCCTTCCTTGGCGCCGCTGGAGTCGGTATCGGTGAAATCGACGGTCTTGAAGCCGTTGATTTCCTGGGTGATGTGATTGCCGTCGACCGTCAGCACGTACTCGTTCCAATCGCCCTTGTTGACGTGTTTGCCCACTTCTTGCGGGTCGACGTTGACCAGGATGCCGCGCTTGCCGCCCTCGTCGTACAAGATGCCCATGAATTGATTGTCGGCGATATCGGCCTGATAGCCACGAACGACGTGTTCATCGAAGGCCTTACTGCGGAATTGAATGCCCGAGTTGCCGTTGCGCAGCTTGAACTTCACCTTCAGGACGAAGTTTTTATAGGTCTGTTTGGTGGCCAGAAAAGTGTTCTTCTTGATCGGATGGCCTTCCGTCGTGCCGGCGATGGTGCCGTCCTCGACCGACCACAGGGCGGAGTCGCCGTCCCAACCTTCAAGCGACTTGCCATCGAACAACGGAACGAACGCTTCGTCGGCCAAGACCGGTGCCAGACCCATCAGCAACACCGCCGCCGCGGTGAACGATCGCAACATGAGAACCTCCACGGGCACAAGAAAGGCAAAAGCCGTAACGGCGGACATTCTAGGACGCGCCGTGAGCGTTCGCCAGCCGCCCTGCGTGCGGCAGTCAGCCTTCTTCCTCGTCTTCCATGCCCGGTTTCCAGCGACGCCCGGCCAATTGCGGCTCGAAGTCGTTCGCTCCGGCGAGCCGGGCCATGGCGCGCATCACTTCGCAGGTGACCTCGGCCAGCACGGCCTTGTCCTGATCGCGCCCGTAATACGCCGAGAAATCCATCGGTTCGCCCACGGTCAGCCGCACGCGGGCAAACATGAAGAAACAGCCCCACGAAGTGCCGTCGTACGGCGCACCCTTTACATAGCAGGGCACCACCGGCACCTTGGCTCGCAAGGCGATCAGCGCCACGCCCGGGCGCCCGGGCAGCAGCACGGCTGGCGTGTCGTTTATGCGCCCCTCGGGGAACATTCCCACCAGTCCGCCTTGTTCCGCGTACCGAATCGCCATTTTTGTCGCGGCGGTGTCGATCCCGTTCCGATTACAGGGAATCACGCCCAGGGCACGCATCATGCCGGCCAGGCCCGGCCGCAGACTGTATTCGCGGGCCACCATCCAATGAACCGTGCGATGCACGCCCATCTGAATAAACGCCGGATCGATCGGGCAACTGTGATTGCAAACGATCACGGCGCCTTGACCGTCGGGAATGGGTACGGGCCCGCTGATCTTCGCGCGCCAAACTAACCGCGTAAAAAACAAGTAGATTAGCCAGAACGGGAATTGCACCCAGTTGTAGTGCGTGCGCAAGCGATACCAGATGGTCGCAGCGACGAGCGGCAGAAACAGCAGCGAGAGGAAGAGCATGGCGATGTGCGTCGTCGTCATGAGTCCCGGGTGTGCGCCGCGCGTTGGAGGAATGGCAACGCGGACACTATACTCGCGCGAGGTGTGATTCGGGAACCGTCCGCTCCTCGTCCAGCCCGGCTGCCGCTCCAGCGATGTATCTTGCCGTCGTCAGCGATACCCACGGCCACCTCGCGAATGCCCGCGCGGCAGCGCTGCTGCTCGAGCCCTTTGCCCCGGCGTCCGTCCTGCATTGTGGCGACATCGGCACCCCGGCAATCATCGACCGGTTCGCGCAGTGGGAGGCACACTACGTCTTCGGCAATACCGACGGGGACTTGTCCGGCCTGCGCGCCGCGATGGCCGCCGCAGGAAGCCGGTGCCATGATCGCTTTGGCGAACTCGAGCTGGCTGGCCGCCGCATCGCCTTTCTGCACGGCGACGACGAGCGCCTGCTGGCCGCGACGATCGCCGGCGGCGGGTACGACCTGGTCTGCCACGGCCATACGCATCAGGTGCGTCGGGAGCAGCACGGCCGGACGCTGGTGCTCAACCCGGGTGCGCTCTACCGCGCCCGGCCCCATACGATCGCACTCGTGCAATTGCCCGAGTTGACCGTCGAGGTCTTGCGATTGGAGAGCGACGTTCTCTAGCCGGCGGTGATCTCGTTTACCGGCGAAGGTCTAGCCCGCTCGACGCAGGCGATCGATCGGGATCACCGTGGCCGATTCGCCGCGATAGCGATACTGCATCACGTAGGCGTCTTCCGGCGTGTCCTCGTAATACGACCGCAGCACCGACACCGCGCGAAAGCCGACCGATTTGAAGAACAGCTGCGCGGCCAGGTTGGTCTCGCGTACCTCGAGCACGATGCGCGACCGGCGCTGCTGCGAGAGCTTGCCGACCAACTTGGCCGACATCTGCGCGCCGACGCCGCGCCGGCGGGCCGATTCGCGGACGGCAAAGTTGAGGATGTGCAGCCGCGTGCGGTGCAACTCGTAAATCATGAAGCCGACGATGCGGTCGTCGTGCTCGGCCACCATGCCGATGCAGTTGCGCTGACGCAGGCAACGCACGAAATCGTCGTCCTGCCAGGCAAATTCGAAGGACTCGTTTTCGATCTCGAGCACCTCGGGCATGTCGCGGCGAATCATCCAGCGAATGTGGACGCGCAATTCCTGCTTCGGCAGCTCCCGCTTAGGCACCGAACTCATCGAGGGCTCCTTCCGTGCTGACCCCAAACACCGCGGTCGCCCTGAGGCGCTGCGGCGCAGATTAGGCATCCGTTCACGCCGCCGCGGCGGCATCGGGGTTCGCGTCCCTGGCCACGACTGCGGGGGTACCGTAACAGATGCTTTTCAGCGTGTGAAGACGAGACCGCGGGCCGCCTGCTAGCAGGCGAATTTGCCGCGAAAACTTTCGCCGAATGCCGCGCGCGATCACGAACCGCTGGCCACTGAACGCATCCGTACACTGCCGCGCACGGGACGTTCCAACGGCACGCCACGCCAGGCTCGCCAGAGACCCAAGATGACGAGCACCGGGCCGATCCAAGCGGGCTGCAAAGCGGCCCACCACAGCGCGCCGACTGCAACACAAACGAGCGCCGACCAGCGCCGCGCCTGTTCAGTGAGCCATGCGAGCCCATCGCCGAACACGCACCACGCCGCAACCAGCAGCGCCAAGGCTGCGCAGAGAAATCGCGGGACAGGTGAATACGTGCCCGCTCGCGACGGCTTCATCTGCAGCGCCGGCAGCTCGCCCGCCGCTTCCCAGGACAGCGCACGTTCGTCGCTGGCCAACAGTGATGCGGCCAGTTGCTGGAAGTCGTCTTGATCCGTCGTGTTGTTGCCGGCAGGGGTCGAGAGATCGACCAGCAGGCTGGTGCGCAGCTTGGCCTGTTCCTCGTCGATGAGCCGCAGTTCGGTGGTCATGGCGGCGGTCAAGTTCGACGGCGGCGCTAGGGCCAACTGCGCCGCCACATCGGCTCGACACGCTTGCCAGCGCCGCTGCCAGGGCAGATACCACCGGGTGCGCAGCTCGGCAGGCGAATCGGCCAGCTGCGCTGCTCCCAGCTTCAACAGTTCCGTCGCGGCTTGGATGCGTAGCATCGCCGCGGGCAGGGGCCCGACCGAACGACCCGTCTTGGCCGCCGATCGGAACGCCGCCGGCGCCGTCCAAACGGTGCGTTCGACCGGCAGGTCGACGATCTGTGGCGCCAAGACCGTCGCATCCGCGGGCAATTCGCTCCGCGAGATGCGGAATTGCAATTCCAGCCGTTGCGGCAAGCGCGGAGACGCCAGCCGCAGCCGCCAACGCCGCGCGGCGACACGCTCGGGGTCGGCCGGGACTTCGGCCATTCGCCACTGCAATGCCGTACATGCCGGAGGCAATTCCACTTCGACCTGGCTCATACCGCCCGGCTCGAGATCGTAGCTCGCGATGCCGCCGATCTGGTCCAGGTCGACCTGCACCACGCGGATATCGGCAAGCCGGACGCGGGCCATGCCGTCGGCCGCCAGGGCCAGCCGCAGCGCGGCGGAAGCGTCGTCGCTGATCGCACGGTAGACGGTCGTCGCGTCGCTACCTACGGGCCCTTCCTCGAAGCCTGCCGGCAGCTCGTCGGCAGCCAGGTCGCGCAGCTCCCAACCCAGCAAGGCGGCATTGGCCTGCGTGGGTAAGCGATAGTAGCGATCGGCCTGGGCGTCGAGGCATACGATGCGCGGCGTCGTCTGCGGGCGACCGGGCGATGCCACGAGCGGTCCACGAATGCGGAACTGCCACACCTGGGCCACAGGCGCTGCCGGTTCGATCTCGAGTATCCTGCCGCCAGCGGCCGTCGTACCTGCCAGGCGCACCGTGCCTTCGGACTCGACCGCGTAGGGCCCCGTCCATTCGGCGGGCACTTCGAACTGCAGCCGGTCTACGACGCCCGCGCTGACGAGCAGTCGACCGGCGAGCGAGGCCGACCAGCGATCGTCGGCCTCGTGGTCGAGCGCGACGACCGTCGTCAATTGGGCGCTCGGCTCGTTGGCCTGTACCTTGGCTTCGAGCGTCGCCAGGTTCGGACCTGACCAGCCGCCGATCGGCTGTCCCCAGGCGGTCGGCGCACCCTCTGGCAAGGCGTCGGCTACGAATTGCCATGGCGGCAGCATCGCGACGTTGGCCAGCACGTCGTGCTGGCGAAACACGAACACGCGTCTCGGCCCGTCGGTGGCCGTGGCCAGGGCGAGCGGTTCGATGTCGCAAGTCCCCGGCGTGCCGAGCGGCAACCGGCCTCCAACGCGCAGCACCGCTGGTGTATCGATCGGCTCGCTCAGGAATACATTCAATTGTCCCGCGGCGGGCAACGACCAGCGTGCGACGTGTTCGACGTCCGGCGTACTGACGCTAACTTCGTCGATCTCGAGTTCGGCCGGCACCAAGGCTCGATATTGAAAGGGTGTTGCTTCCGCCGGAAGCAGCGTAACTTGCCAGCGAAACTCGGCCGCCGTCCGCCCCAGACGGACGCACAGGTCGTTGACTGCCGTTGCGCGCACGCGTGTCGCCCCGAGCGGCAACGACCACGTGGCGTTTGCTTCCGTCGCCCGATAAGCCAGGCTCGGCGGCAGCGCACGCTGGCCCCAGGCCGTCGCAAACTCGGCGACGGATTGTTCGATGAATCCTGCTGCCGCAGGCGCCTTCGCCTGCCACAAGTCGCCGAGCGTCACGGCGATCTGCCGCGAAACCACCGTGGCTTCGAGCGGCTGGAGTTCGGGCCAGACGAGCGTTTGTGCCTCGCCGCCTCCGCGCAGCAGAAACGTGAGGTCGACCGTCACGCGATCCGTGCACGGCTGGGCCAAATCGAGCGTCAATTCTCCGCTCGACAATCTGGCCCGCGCCACGCTCGAACTGGCCCCGGTGAAAGGGGGCAGGCTCAACGCAGGATCGACCTTCAATCGCAGCGTTCGTACGCTGCCCTGCAGTACACGGTAGCGACACCGGACGTTGGCCACGGTCGACGATGCCTGAGGCCGCAGCCAGATCATCTGCTCGACTTCTACCCGGGCGGATTCGGTCTCGGGCGGCGATTCGGGCGCGGCAGCATTCGCTTCCAGTCGCAATCGATCGGCAGGCCCCATGACCACCAACGACGCTCCCGAGGCGTTCTCTTGCACGGGGCCAATGGCCGATGTCACGCGCCAATTCGCAGCGCGATTTGCATAGGGAACAAGCCGGACCTTGGCCAGGGCAAACGGGACGGTACGTAGCTCGCCCGCTCCGGTGCCGCTGTTCGGAATCTCGAAGGGCAACTCGAAGACACTTGCACCGGCTTGAGGGATCTCAAACTCGATTTGCCTGCGCTGCACGTCCCATTGCACCTCGACAGGCCTACCGGCCAGGCGCGCGCCGTCCAATGCGGCCGGAGCCGACTCGCCGCCCCAGGGCAGCGTCACGCGTTGGCGCGGGACGAATGATTGAATCCGTACGAGCAGCCGACCCGTTGCGAAACTCGTGCTGGTTGCGTTGTCTTCCCGTGGAGCCAGTTCATAGATCACTTCCTCGATCAACCACGGATCGGCCAGACCGCTGGCACGAGCGGCCACCCGGTGCAACGCGTCGTACAGGCGGGCAGGCACCTGGTAACGATCGCCCGTCGGCTCGCGGTCGGCACCGACGGGGATCAGCACCTCGGCCCAGCGCTGCGGCGCGGCCAATTGGGCGCTGCACAATCGCGCCAGGCTCACGAACAGCAACAGCGCCGTCGAGGCGACGGCAACGGTCCCCGCGCGGCGCACGCTCGATCGTTCGACCACGCTCTGCGGAACGGATGGCCTGCTCGAAAGCATGCTGAGCAACGAGAGCAGAGTGCCCAATGCGGCGTAGCCTGCCAGATGCGCGGTCTCGCCCGGCGCGCACAGCGCCGTCAGCACTACGGTGCCGCACCACACGGCCCAAGCGCGCGGCCAGCGGAGCAACAGCGCCGCCAGGCCCAGCGCCGTGATCAGACCGGCCCAGCCCCAGGCGCGTCGCACCGAGCGATCGGTCAATTCGAATGCCAGCCGCGCCGGATCGCTGCCGCGATCTTCGTAGACGGCCCAGCCCGGGCTCGCCTCGTCGCTGCTCGCGGGCAATTGTTCCCCAAGCCGCGATTGCGCTACCCGTTCGTCCAAGGCACTCGGCGCGAGCGGTCCCCACAACCGCGCTACGATTCCCGGGCCGCGGGAAGCCGCCTGATCGACGCGGTGGCAGGCGTACCGTTCGGGCACGACGAGCGTGGTCACGTATTCGTTGCAGGATGCCTGCGACTTGGGCCAGGGAAAACTAAACCGTCCGCGATAGTCGGGGCACCGATCGGTCGACTCGGCCTCGATGACGATCGTCGCCAGCCGCTTCGCACGGGGCAATGCGACACGGAGCCGAGCAGCCGAAAAGTTGCGTGGGACGACCTCGCCATCGACGGAAACCCGCCGCACGGTCAGTTGCGCAGGAATCTCCAGGTCGAGGTCCGGCGCCCCGGCAGGGTTTTCCAGCCGGTAGGTCAAAGTGTGCCGCGCAAGGCCCGTTGGCTGCAGCCGCGAAACACACCTGCTTTGCCAGAGTTGCATCGTGTGCTGCGCAGACTGTTCCGCCTGGTTGACCACCAACAACGGCCGGCCTGTCGCCGCCAAAGCGGTTGCCGGCTCGTAGGCAAAACCGTGCGTCCAGCCGGCAGGCGATGCGTCCGCGGGCGGGTCAACGGGCGCGGCCTCGAGGTGGCATTCGCTGAGCCGCAGTCGCGCATGGGCGCCGGCGCCCAGGGCGAGCAGTCCCGATTGCTCGGTCGCTTCCGGAACACTGACCAAGGTCGGCACCAAAGGCTCGTTTCCCGCTACCTCGCGCTTGGCTCGAAACACGACCGGCACCGTTTGCGGGCGCAGCATCCGCAGTTCCCAGGCCTGCAAACCGGGACCCAAGTCGTCCAGCGGAGTGACCACCAACCCATCGGGGCCGGCCGCTTCGCACGTCCATTGCCAGTCGTAACCGTCGGTCGCTTGGACGACGATCCGGTCGAGCGGCCCCTCTTCCGGTACGCAACGAATCGACAATGATTCGAGCCAAGTCTGTCGTTCGGCCCAAATCTCATTCCGGCATGCGGCGCGGTACCGCGACCGCTGGCGGGCCATGTCGATCTTGCGGCTGCGGCCCGACTCAAGCAGATCGAACAGCAACCCATCCGTATCGGTCGACAGGAGTTGTTGCGCTGTCTCTCCCAAATCAGCGCGCGTGACGTTGGACCGGTCGCCGCCCGCTTCGATGCGCATAGGTGGTTGGGCTCGGACGTGCAGCCAGTGCTCGCGGATCTGAACGTCGCGATACCGCAGCCATTTCGCTTCTGCCAGCCGCAGCGACGTGCGGCCCGACAAATCCACGCTGCTGGTGCCCTCGACGGTGAGCTGTACCGATCTCGCGTTGGCGAGCGCGCTGTTCAGTCGCACGACCAGGCGTGCACCGGTCGCGTCGTCGGTCTCCATCTGCCAACCGGCCAAAGCCTCGGTCGGCGACGCCTCGACCGCGGAAACCGTCCAGCCCGGCTGGACGTCGGCTTCGAGACGCGTGCGTTCGCCCTCGCTACCGTGGAAGCGACCGACGATACGGGCCCGCAATGTCGGCCCGATTTCCCAATGCGTGACGAGTTCTGCCGCAGCGCGCGCTAGTGCGCGCTGAATCACGAGATGGATGCTCGCCTCGGGGTCGGTCCGCTCGAATTCGAAGGTCTCCCCTGGACTGTCTCCGGCAACGCGGCTGAATTTCGATTGCCGATAGCCCGGCGCCGAAAGCTCGCTCACCACCAGCGGCGCCGGCACGACCAAGGCCACGCGGTGCGACCCGTGAGTGACGTCGGCCAATTCGAACCGCGGCAACGAAAACTCAGTGCCTTCTGGCCAAGGCGCCACCGCGATCACCTGCAACGATACCGTGTCGAAAGTCGTCTCTGGCAATTGCACCACGAAGCGCTGGAGGGACGAGTTTCCTTCGCCGTCGGGCGCCCAAGGCAAGGGCTGGCCGCGCAACGATACCGAAATCACCTGCAGCGGCCGGGCCAGTGCAACGCGCACGCGATCGGTGCCGGCCGAACTAGGCCCGATCGTGAGCGACGCACTGGCCTCGAGTCCTTGCGGCAAGATTCGATAGGCGATCGATTGACGTAGTTCGGCTGACGCATCGACCGGCAACGAACTGCCGCGCCGCATCGTGCGCACCTCGAAGGTGGTCGTGCCGCCCAGGTCGGCCTGCCACAGGCCGCTGTCGGCCGCCGGCGATTCCCAGACGCCCTGGTTGCACGCCGCCTGGATGTCGGCAGGAAGACGCAGTTGCAAACGGCTGCGCGCCGCGGCCGGCAGCTCGCAGCGCCACAAGGCGACGGACGCTCCCCCATGCACCTGCCGCCGCACGAGATCGAGCTCGAGCTGCCCCGACTTTTCGACGAAGACGATCAATTGACCCGCGGCATTCATCGCCAGGCGAACGGGCTGCGCGGGAGTGCCCTGCCACCGTCCGCCGACGACGGCAAAATTGCAGGGATGCAAACCGAGCCAGCCGGGCTCGGTCCCGTGCATCTCGACGGCGAACCGCCCTTGACCAACGAGCGATTGATCGTCGGCCGTCAGTTCGTATTCGGCCGATTGGAGCCGCGCGACTTCGATCGGGAGTCCTGCGCCGGCGCGCTCTGCAAGATCGACCAGGCGTTCGAACTCTGCGGGCGCGACGGGAAAATAGGCTTCGGCCGCCAAGGGCCAATCGTCGACCCGGTCGGCAGGCACATACGCCCGGCGAAATTCGAGCGCCGCCTGCTGCGGTTCGGCGGCCTCGGCCGACAAGCAGATCAAGGCAGCCGTGCACGCAGCCAGCGTGACCATCCTGTGCGCGGTACGCATCACGGCTGCTCGCTGGTTTGCATGGCAATCGGCAGCGGCGCCGGCTCCGTCGTCGAAGGCACACCGCTCCGGGACGCACGCTGACGTGCCGTCGAGCCCAACTCGACGATCGAGCTGCCGCCGCGGCTGCGCGGCAGAGTCGGGGGCCGTTGCCGCCGCAAAGTCCATTGCCGCAAGAGCGCGGCCACCAAGGCCAGCGCGATACCCGCCAGCGCAGACTGCGCGAACAGCACGGCAGGCTCCGGCGCCAGGCCCGCAACACAGGCCAGCGCGATTCCCAACACCAGAAACATGGCCGGTTGGCGCAAGGCCGACCAATAGATCATCCACAAGCCCAGGGCCAAGGCCGGCCCGGCGGCCAAGAGCAGCAAGGTTCGGCGTTCGACGGTTGCCAGCGATGCCTCGTCAGGCATTCCCGCGGCGCTGAGCAGATAGCGCTGTGCACCCGGCGGCAGTGCCGCCCGCTGCTCGACACCGATCCAGTCCTCGAGTTGACGCGTCGAGAGCGTTGGCTGCCTGCCCCATCCGGCACCTTGCCAGGCCCATCGAAACTCGCCGTAGAGACCCGTTGGCGTTTGCAGCAAATGGGTACCCGGCGCGAGCACGACTTCCCAAAACATGCGCCGCACCCACGCTCCCCCGGCGATCCGTGGCGCGACGAGCACGGGCTGTTTCGGACCGTTGGGCAGGCGATAGTCGAATTCGAGGCGATGACGCCCATCGGCAGCGGCCGGCAGCGCAAACTGCAAGCGCCCGTCGGCCATCACGGTCGGCGCCACGCGGCGCCCGTCGACGGCAAACTCGCAGCTCGCCAAGGGCACACCCGTGGGCAATTCCAGGATGAATTCAGGCTCTGCGCTGGCGAGCAAGTAGGCTGCGCGATATTGCGCATCGCGCGGGCCATGCCACGACTGAATCCAAGCCCGCTCGACCAGCGTGCCGCCAAACGGGGCGCGGTCCTCGAGGCTGAGGGCCATGCGCAGCTCGTGCACCGGCTTGGCAGCGGCCAGCAACAATTCATCGCGCCGCAACACAGCACCCGGTGGGTTGGTCCACTCGTCGTACCGCGGCAGCGCGCGCAGCCCGGGGCGCGTCACGACGCGCAGCTCGCAGCGCGAAAACACGTCGTCGGCCGGCATGACCAAGGGCCAACCGCGCGCCACGGTCGTACCCGACGGCAGCGGATCTTCACTCGAGCTGAACCGCGTTCGCAGGTTGAGGCTGCCGATTGTCGGCTTGCCCAGCGGCACTCGCAGGCGCGCGATGCCGGCGTCCTGCAGCTCGTCTCCGGGTAGTACGGTCGGCTTCGTCGGCTTGTCATCCAGCAGAAACTCAAGCGCCGGCGAGTCGACCATGGCGCGTGGCACGAGCACGATGACGCTTTCGACGGGCTCGTACGCGATTTGATAGGCGAGAGTCTGTTCGATCAGGGCGCCGTCGTCCCGCAGTTCGACTTGCCCGGTCACCTGGGCCCGGACTCGCCCCGGTTCGACGCGATAGTCGGCCGCGAACACCAAATCGCCCGGTTCGCCGCGATAGGTCAGCGGCTCCTGCGATCGTCGCGGCAAATCGGCCGGCAACGTGACTGCCTGGCGATTGAGCCCGACGCACGAGGCGGTGCGTTCAACCAGGGTCACATTGTCGGCGGGCAATACATACACGGTCGCGGCGCCCTGCGCGTTGGCCCGCGGTCGCGGCAACGAAATCTGGAGCTGCTGCGTATCGGGCGAAAGCGAACGATGCGCACGCACGGCCAGTTGCAATTCGCCAACGGCCGGCTGCAACAATGGCAGCGACAGCGGCATCCGCTGCTCAGGCACCAGGCCATTGAGGTCGACCAGCGACGCCGGCCCCACTTCGTCGATCTCCCAATCGGGCATTTCGACGTCGAGCGCAAAGGCCTTGGCGCCGCGCACTGTGTAGCGAAGCCTCGCTTCGAGCCGCACCCGGTCGGCGTCGACGAGCACGATGTACTCCGGTTCGACGGCCAGGCGCGTTTCGCGCGGCACGACGCGAGCCAGCAGCGAGGCAGGTTGGCTGAGGTACTCGAATCCGGCCAACAGTTCGGGTTTACGCAGCTCGGCGGGCAGCGTTTCGACCTGGCGCACGCCGCGCCGGGCGCCCCAGACGATTTGCCAGTCGCCGACGACCTGAATCGTCATGAAGCCGGTCTGCCGGGCCGCGCCCACAACTTCGAAGCCAGCCAGTTCGAGCCAGTTTTCTCCGGTCACAGGGGTATAAGCTCGCTGCGTGATCAGCCGCACTTCGACCGGACCGGGCGTGGGCTGCGGCAGCTTGATTTGGACCGTGTCGGCCAACGGCACGTCGCCCGGCCCCAGGCCCGCCTCGATCACGGTGTAATCCTGTCGCGGACCCGTGATCAGGTCAGCGCCCGGCGGCAACTGGATCTCGATCGTTTGCAGCGGGACGTTGCCCAGGCTGCTGACGGCCAACAAGGCCTCACTCGTGACGGTGCGCCCGTCGATGCTCAACTGGACGGTGCCGCTCGCCTGGAGCACCGCAGGCACGGCGGCGGCCTGAGTCTCGGGAGCGCGCCAGGCCAACTCAAACTCCGGCGTCAGCCCCGCGATGTCGAGAAGCGTACCCGTTTCGTTCGTCGTTTGATCGACGAGCACCGCGCCGGTGCTCAGTGTGGTTTGGGCAGCGGCAACGGCCGCTTGAAATCGCAGCCTGGCCGGCTCGGCTTGAGGCAGTTGCAGCTTGAGCCGGGATTCTTCGCCGATTCGCGCAATGGCCACGCGCATGGAAAATGCGATCCGGTGGATTTGTGCGGCGTCGCCGCGCAGCCAGACGACGTAGCCCTCGTCCTGTTCCTGGGGCGCCGCCGCCCGCTGGTAGTCCAGGAAGAATTCGCCTTCGCCTTCGTATTGCGGCGCGTCGATCAGCGCCGCGCCGGGCATCCCCAACGCCACGCGCGTCCAGCCTTCGCTGGCCGCTTTGACGATGGCTACAATTTCGAGGGCCGCATGGCCGGGCTGCTCGCTGCCCTCGATCGAAAGTTCGAGCGAGTATTTCGGCCGAGCGGCGCTGCCTGCCTCGGCTTCGCGGAGAGCCAACAACTCCTGGAAATCGGCCAACGGAAAATTCAACACGGGCTGGAGCTTGCCCGTTTCGTCCGGCAGGTAAAAGACCGATGGCTGACGCTCGGCAACGGGCGCGGGCTGGACCGCCTGCGACTCGCCAGGCGGCGAAGCAACCGTCGTTGGGCTGACAGGGGGCAGCGGTGGCGCGGACTCGGGCGGTTGCTGAGCAAGGCCAACCGGGTTGGCCAGCAGCAGAAGCAACAGCGCCGCCAGGAGCCCGCGCTCGGCCCCCTTGCGTCGTGATGTCATGGGAAAAGACGACCGCCAATATCGCGCAAGCAGGCGGCGCAAGACGGGATTGATACGCCGAATGTTCCGACCAGATTTAGTCTAACTAGCCTTGACGGGGGCACCAAGTTTCAGAGCTCCCCCTGCTCGGGGCAGCACGACCCGAGATGCGACGCGATGCACGCTGCAAGTGCTTTATGCTGTTCGCGTTGCGGCCAGAATCGCCTGCAGTTCGGCTCGTAGCGGCTCGCTCGAAGCGGCAATGAATCGGGGACGAGCCAGATCGACCGGGCCGCCGTCGAGCTCCGTGATCACGGCTCCGGCCTGTCGGGCGATGAGAAAACCTGCGGCGATGTCCCAGGGCTGGTTGCTAATGGCCCAGTAGGCGTCCAGGTTGCCGCTCGCCACGTGGCACAGGTTCAAGGCCGCCGAGCCCAGGCGGCGAATCGTCTGGCAATGGCACGTTACCGCGACAAAATCCCGCATTTCCTGATGGTCAGGGCTGAGCCGCGCGGCAAGGCTCGCGGCCACCATGGCATCGTCCATGCGAGTGCAACGGCTGACCTGGAGCGTTTCGCCGTTGCGGTGCGCGGGTTGACCGGCGGCCGCAGAGAACATGTGGTCGATCACCGGGTCGTAAACCGCGCCCGCGAGAAGCTCGCCCTGGCACTCAAGAGCCACCGATACGCTGTAGTAAGCCAGGCCGTGGACGTAATTCGATGTTCCGTCCAAGGGATCGACGATCCACCGAAAGCCCTCGGGACCGGCCGGGATGCCGCCGCCCTCTTCGCCGAGAAACCCGTGGCTGGGAAACGCCTTGAGCACGATTTCGCGAATCGTTTCCTGCGACGCCAGGTCGGCTTCGGTAACCAGATCGGCAGGGCCTTTTTCGCGGACGGCGAAGCGGCCGGCCCAATCTCGGAGCACCTGGCCACCGGCCCGGGCAGCGGTTTCACAAACCTCGAGATAGTCGGCCATGGCTCGCTCCTTCCTTCCCAAAGGCACACGCGGGCAACTCAAAGACCGCCGATTATAGGCCGCGCCCGCCGCACCGAAACGGCTCTTGCCGGCAGCAGAACCGGGGTTCAGAAACGAGCCCGCGAGACACCGATTCTCGACGTAGACCCCGCCGGTTCAGTTTTTTGACAAATCTTCTGGACACCGCTGGTGGGGCTGGTAAGATGCGATTCGTTAGCTAAGGGACGCTGAGCAAGCAATAAGTTCCTGTCGCGAACGAAAGCTTCTCAGGCACCCGTCATCATCCTGTCCCGGCTAGCGGATCATTTTTTCGGCCTCTTCTCTGTTCCGGCCCCGCCGTTTCGCCTGACCGCGGACGGCGGGGTTTTTTGTTTTTCGACGGGGCAATCCGCGATGACGTCGGCTGCCGCAAACCCACCGATCGCCGCTAGTTGGCAAAGGGAATCTGGCGTCGCACTGCTTCGCGCAGGGCAAGTCGCCGCGGAAATCACCCTCGCACAACCAGGGCTTGGCTTGCAGCGGTGGCGCGTCGCCGGGATCTCGTGCGACGATCTGAAATTGCTCGGCGTCCTAATCGACGCGAAAGCGGATGCCTTGGTCCCCCAGAGCGACTGCTTCACGCGCGACGGCGATCTGGTGACGACGTTCGATCCGACCGAGGCGCGTCCGGCCCGAGTGCAGATCTACTGGCGCTGGGGACAAGCGCCGTGTGTGCCCGAGGCGGCGCTGGCAGTCATCGATCTCCAGGTCTCGACGCAAACCGATTTGCTGGATAGCTGGCCCGCGCTGGCCACACGCAGCGTGATCGCGTCGAACACTGTTGAGCAGCTCACTGCGACCGGCCAGTGGCAGCGCTGGACGACGGGAATCCCGCTCACCGCGATGCCCGTGGCCTTCGAAATCGAAGCGGGCCAGACCAAGCTGCGCTACGTCGAGATGCTGCATCCGGACGATGCGCGAGAGTTCGCCGATCCGACGTCGTGCTGCACACTTGGCACCGGCGGCTGGGTGCTACAGCACCGCTTGTTTGGCGAGCGGCTGGAAAAAGGGGTCATCCGCCGTGCGCGGGTCCGAGGACTGTTTCTGCCGGCCAATCTAGATGCCCGAGTCGTCTTGTCCGCCTATCAGGCTTGGGCCGATTTTGCACCGCCGCTGACCGCCTAACGGCGCGGTTTGTAGCAGCGGGTGGCCGCTTTCGGGCGCTATCTCCAGTGTTGGGCGGCTATACTGAAGTCCGGTCCTTCGTGCTTACGTGTCCGCACCCGTCTCGGTCCGAATCGCCGCTGTCGTCATGTCGCAAGATCTGATCTCGGTGCTCGAACGCGCGCAGCGACCCCGGATCCTCGTCGTCGGCGACGTCATCCTCGATCGATATGTCTGGGGCAACGTCGACCGCATCAGCCCCGAGGCACCCATTCCGCTGCTGCGCGTCGATCGCCACGAACAGCGACTGGGCGGGGCAGGTAGCGTCGTCTCGATGCTGGCGGCCCTCGATTGCGACGTACGCCTGGCGGCGATTGTGGGCACCGACGAGCACGCCACGCGCATTGGCGAGCTGCTCGCGGCGGCGCAAGTCGACGCAACGGCCATCTTGCCCGACCCCGGGCGCCCGACGACGGTCAAAGAGCGCTTTCTGGGGCGGGCACAAAGCCGCCATCCGCAACAGATTATCCGTATCGACTACGAAGCCGATCACCCATTGTCCCACGACCTGCGCGAAGCCCTGTTCGCGCGCATCGTTGCACAGCTCGACCAGGTCGAGCTGGTGCTGGTGAGCGATTACAACAAGGGGGTCTGCTCGGGCGACATGGTCCCGCGCATCGTCGCCGAAGCACGGCGGCGGGGCCTGGCGGTCGTGGCCGACCCGATTCGTGGTGGCGACTATCGGCGCTATGCCGGTTGCGCCTGCATCACACCCAATCGGCTCGAGGCCAGCCTGGCCACTGGGCGGACGATCGGCACGCCCGAGGAAGGACTCGCGGCCGCCGCGGCGTTGCTCGATTTCGGCGTGGAGTCGGCCATCGTCACGCTCGACCGCGACGGCATGGCCTGGGCCACGCGGACCGGCGAGCGCGGCCTGGCCCCATGTCGCCCTCGCGAGGTGTACGACATCACCGGCGCCGGCGACATGGTCCTGTCGGTGATCGGCTTCTGCCTGTCCTTCGGCTTACCGCACGCCCAGGTCGTCGAACTGGCGAATCTGGCCGGCGGCCTGGAGGTCGAACGTCTGGGCGTGGTCCCGCTTTCGCGCGAAGACCTCATGCGCGAGCTGCGCGGCGGCGACTATCCCGGACGGCGCAAAATCGTCAGTCTCGAGGAGCTGCTGCCCCAGTTGTCGCGCCGCAAGCAAGCCGGGCATCGCATCGTGATGACCAACGGGTGTTTCGACCTGATTCACCCCGGCCATGTGGGCCTGCTGCGCGAGGCGCGCAAGCTCGGCGACTGCCTGGTCGTCGGCCTGAACAGCGACGTCAGCGTTCGCCAGCTCAAGGGCTCGCACCGCCCGATCATCGACGAGCGTGGCCGGGCCGAGATGCTGGCGGCGCTGGAAACCGTCGATTTCGTCGTGTTGTTCGACGAAGTCAGCGTCGAGCCCCTGATCGGGCGAATCCTGCCCGACGTGCTCGTCAAGGCGGCACAATACGAGCTGGCGGAAGTCGTGGGCCACGAGCTGGTCCAGGCTCATGGCGGCCAGGTGATCCGCGTGCCGATGCAAGGCGACTACTCGACGAGCGGGCTGATCGAGCGGATCCTGGAAAAGCCCGGCACGACCGCGGGCCGTGCGTCTTGACGCGGCCGGTCGCACGAACCATGGTCGGGCGCGCGAGGGCCCCGCATTGAACGAAAAGACCAGCCGCACGCTCGATATCTGGATCGGCATCCCCCTGTGCTGGATGCTGACGCTGCTGCTGCGCCTGAGCCGGCTGTTGCGCGGCCGTCGTACGACGGCTGCCCCGCGCAAGATCGTATTCATCAAGCTGGCGGAAATGGGGGCGATCGTGCTGACGATGCCCGCCTTCGAGGCCGCTGCCCGGCGCGTGGGCCGCGAAAACCTGTTCTGCTTGATGCTCGCGGGCAATCGCGAGATCCACGACCTGCTCGGGTTCTTTCGCGGGGAGAACCTGATCACTATTCGGGACCGAAATCTCTGGACGTTCGCCGTCGATGTGCTGGCCTTTCTCAAACGGTGCCGTCGAGAGGACATCGATTGCGTCATCGATCTCGAGGGGTTTTCGCGCATCTCCGCAATTCTCGCGGGACTCTCGGGCGCGAAGGTGCGCGTGGGACTCGACCGCTATACGACCGAGGGGCTGTACCGCGGCGATCTGTTGACCCATCGCGTGGCGTGCAACTACTACAACCACGCCAGCGCACAGTTTCTGACGCTAGTCGAGGCCCTGGACGCGCCGGCCGGGCAGGTCCCGCTGCTGAAGCGTGCCATCCGTCTGGACAAATATCGCTTGCCGCTGTTCCAGCCTTCAGCGGCCGAAGTGGCCGACATGCGGCAGTTGCTGGCGAGCCGCTGCGGAGCTGGGGCCGCCGGGCCGCTGGTGATCTTGAATTGCAACCTGATCGACCTCTTGCCGCTGCGGCGCTGGCCCCGCGAGCGATTTCTCGAACTCGGACGTCGCGTGCTGGACCTGTCGCCGCAGGCCACGATCCTGCTGACCGGCTTGAAAACCGAGCGGACGGCTTCCGAAGCGCTGGCCCGCGAGATTTCGCCGACGCAATGCTTCTCGCTCGCCGGCGACACGACGCTCCGTAGCCTGGTCACGTTGTTCACGCTGGCCGACGTGCTCGTCACCAGCGATTGTGGGCCCGGTCACATGGCTGCCTTGACCGACATCCCGATCGTTTCGATCTTCGGGCCCGAAACTCCGCAGCTGTACTCGCCGTTGACACCGCACAACCACTCGCTGTGGTCCGGGCTGGCGTGCAGCCCCTGCCTGCACGCGTTCAATCACCGCAGTTCGCCCTGCCGCGACAACGTCTGCATGCGCGAGGTGACGGTCGACGAGGTGTTGCGTCTGACCTTGCAGGTTTGCCCGGCCTTGAGTCGCCCGGCAATCGAGAGCCCTTGAAGCGCCGCTGGACGCTCCCACAGGCATGCCACCGGCCGTTCGCCGAGCAAGGTTTGGCGTCGGCCGCGAAGGGCGACATACTGGGGGGTACTTTCGGCCCTAGGATTGTTGCAGAGACCCTGGCTCGATGTCTGAACAGGTGGCTGCCCGCGAAGTACATTCCGCACCTGGCCCTCGGCGCCGGAGCGAGTTGGCCGCCGCACGATTGCCCGTCGATCCCAACGCGACCGCCGAACCGCTGACCCTGTGCCTGGTCGCCAGCAAGAAGGACCACGGTCCGGGCGAACACGAGTATCCGACCTGGCAGGCACAGTGGCGTGAACTACTCGGCCAAGCTCCCCGGGTCGCGATTCGCACTCCTTTCGACTGGCCGTCGTCGGACGACTGGCGGCAGTCGCAGGTGATGATCTGGTACTTCTGGCATCATCATTGGAGCGACCAGGACTACGCCGAACTCGACGCTCACCTCGGGCGAGGCGGAGGTGTCGTGGCGATTCACGCAGGTCTCGTCGAAGACCGTGCACCGCAGCGGCTGGCCGAACGATTTGGCCTCGCCGGACAGCGTCCGCGTCTGCAATTCCGCCATGGCCCAGCCGAACTCAAGGCGACCGCGGCCGCACAGGGCTCCTTTTTCCACGGCCTGCCCCGACTTGAGTTGGTCGACGAAACTTACTGGGACTTCGACGGCGATCCGGGCCGGGTGAACGTCCTGGCGACGGCCGATGAACTCGGCCAAGCCCGACCGCAAATCTGGACCCACGAGGCCGGCCCTGGCCGGGTCTTCTGTACGACGCCGGGGCATTTCCTGCGGACCTTCGGCGATCCGCTTTACCGGCTGGTCTTGCTGCGCGGAATCGCCTGGGCGGGGCGACAGCCGCTGGCGCGTTTCGAGCCCTTGGCCGAGATCGGCGCCGGGCTCATCGACGACTGAGGGGCGTAGCGACGGTTAATCGAGCTACAAGGTCCCGCGCCGCGCGGTTGCACTTCTCCGCAGATTCGACTTTCCGGCCACGATCTGCACGACCGTCGTACGGGGCCCGCTCGGGCGAATTGCAAGCTCGTCCCGCGCGTGTTCGCTGAAGAGTGCGAAGCGCGCCGCTCGATACTACCAAGCGACATCACGGGTCCGCACGGCGGCGGCCACCCAGTCGACCACAGCCTGTGTCGAGCGAGGTTGCATTACACACGGGCCCTGCGGTTGCTGGAGCAATTGCGGTGGAGATCAATCGGAATCAGTATTTCCTCGTCGGCATCGTCCTGCTGCTGCTGGGCATCCAGTTCCGCATGGTCGATACCTACGTACTCAACGAGCAGGCGAGCAGGGTCTTGGCCAAGGCCAAAGGGTCCAGCAGCTCGAGTATCTCCGAGCGGACCGTCTCGTTCTTGCCCAGCCTGGGTCCGGTCGCGCCGCGCAAGTCGATTACGCCGCCCGAGTGGCTCGGCTGGTGCATCGGATCGATCGGGGCGGTGCTGATCTTGCACAGCCTGGCAATGCCGAAACCCGCCGGATAGCCGGCGGGGGAGTGGTCTTAGGCCCCCGTTCAACGGGCATGTGACGACCGCTTGCGCGTCGTTCCGCCGGCAGACTCGCTCGGCAAGAACCGCGAACCGGTCCACTGCTGGAGACGATCGCGGAAGGCGCTATACGGGCGCAACCGTACGTCGGTGGCCGTGGCCTCGAACACCCCCGACCCCGGCGAGCTGAACCGCACGCGAATCAGGCCGCGCGGCGCCACGGCCACGTCGAACTCGGGCTGTACGCCTTGATAGGGAAGTTCGACGAACAGTCCCTCGGGACCAAACTGTTCGGCGGCGACGCCAACCGACCAATGGGCAAAGCGGTCCAGGCTCGCGGCGTAGCGCCGGGTCAGATCGCGAAAGCCATACAAATCGATTTCGAGCGTCCCGCTCGCGGCCGTCGGGCGACCCCAGCGATCGGCCGCCGTAAATTGCACGACAAGGCCGTCGACCGCCACGTCGGCGTCCCAATTGGCGGCAAACGCGTCGACGTAAACACTGCGTACCGGTAGCTGCACGTCGAACCATGCAGCCGCGGGTTCAACCTGCGTCGACGGTTCGGAATTTGACGCAGGTTCCGTGCTCCGCCACAACAGCCGCCGGGTGGGGGCCGTCGCCTGGGCAACGATTTGTTCTCGGGCCAGCACCTGTCCCGCTTGGCGTACTTCGACGACCGACAGCCAGGGGATCGATTGCGTCCACTGATGGCGTGCGCCTTCGGTGCGCAGCCAAAGCCGTTCTGTGTCCGTGCGGCTATCGACCTCGCCCTGAGCCGTGCGGCCGTCGCGCAGCACGACCTGCACTTCCGCCGCGACCGAACGGCTCGCTCCTCCGAGCAGCGGCACGACCGCGAGCAGCGCCAGGCAACTGGCGATCGATACACAGGTTCGAGACATGGGACACCCTGATGAACGGAATGCGTCCAACGGGCAAAGTCCGTTCCGCGCTCGGCGCCGCGCGTAGTGATCTGCGCGTAAACGGTGGCCGAATTTCATCTTCCGCACGAAGAACAGTCGCCGCAAGCGGCGCGCTCGCCGGATCCTCACGAGGCGAGAACTCGACGGCATGTTGCCCAAAGACGACGTGCCGCCTGGGTCTTGTCTGGTGGCGGTTGTGCCGGACGTACGGCGCCGGCCGTAAGAGCGTGAGTTTGGCGCGCGGACTGGCCGAATTAGCCACTGACCAACCCCGCCGCCGCAATCGCCGCGCGCGCTCGCCCTCGCCCAGGCGCAATCCATGTTCGACTCGACCTACCGCGGGTCCGGCCGCCGTCGTCTCACGGCCGGGCTGGCCGTCGTGATGCTTTCCTGGTTGGCCCAAGCCAGCGCCGAATACCCTGCGGGGCGCGGCGACCGGATGGGTACCGATCGCCTCGACGCCCGCCAGCGCGATAGCCAAAGGGCCCTCGAACGATCCGAAGCGCCTCTCACCCGCGAAGGCTCTCAGGTCGACGACATCCGGGGCAATTTTCGCCACGTTGGCGAGCGGCTGGTCTTTCAGCCACAGGATGAAATCCGGCCGCTGGTCATCCTGGAAAACCTCAACGCCGAACGGGTCACCAAGACCCTGCAGGAAGCGGGCAAATCGAGCCTTCCCTGGAGCGTCTCGGGGACCGTGACGGAGTTTCGTGGCGACAACTACCTGCTGCTTTCGCGTGCCGTGCTCAAATCCGGCCCCGCGGGTTCGGCGCGGGCCGCGCGGTAGTTCGCCCCAAGGCAAGAGTGTGCCCGGCGCTTGACACCCCCGGCTTGGCGGAATAACACTCTCCCCAAGGGCTTGCGGCGACGACTGGTCGGGGCAACGGGTTGCATCCCGGCGAAGCGGCCCCTGCGGCCACACCCTCGGCATAGCGTGCAGGAGAGCGGTACATGAGTGTGCATCGGCGCTTGGATGTATCCGAAGTGGGCGACGTGGCCGTCGTGCACTTCGTCGATCGCAAGATTCTCGACGAACAAAACATTCAAGACCTGGGTCTCGAATTGTTTCAGCTCGTCGAGACCGAGAACCGCAAGAAGATCCTGTTGAATTTCAACACGGTCGATTTCCTGTCGAGCGCCGCGCTCGGCAAGCTCATCACCCTCGACAAGAAGGTCAAGGCCCACGGCGGGACCTTGAAGCTTTGCAATATCCGCCCGGAAATCTACGAGGTCTTCGCGATCACCAAGTTGAACAAGATGTTCGACATCCGCGAGGACGAGGCCGAAGCCCTGGAGGCGTTCTGACGGCACACTTCCTGCGGGCGGCGCGGCTGCTCACGTCTCCGCCCGTGCGATCTCCGGCGACTTTTCGAGGCTGCCCAGCGTGGCGAACCCGTCGATGCCCAACCAAGGTTGGCTTTATCACGACCAGCGGGTCATTCCCAGTGATCCGCAGGCCGGCAAGCAGGTGCTCGACGCCCTCCTGGCGGCGCTATCGCGCCACGAGTGGGTCGAGCGCGATATCTTCAGCGTCCACCTCGCCATGGAAGAGGCCCTGGTCAACGCCATCCGCCACGGCAACGGCGGCGATCCGAGCAAGCAGGTCCAGGTCGAGTGCCGCGTCGCCGTCGACCACTGCTGGATTCGCATCTGCGACGAAGGCCCGGGATTCGACCCCGATCAGGTGCCCGACCCAACCTCTGACGAGCGGATCGACGTGCCCTCGGGCCGGGGAATCATGCTGATGCGCAACTTCATGACCCGCGTCGAGTACGACGGGCGTGGCAACTGCGTGGTGATGGAAAAACGCCGCGAATCGGCGTCCGAGTGACGCGCCGCGGACCTCGCCCTCGGCCCCGCGCCGCCGTGCGGTCGCCTTGCTGGCCCGCACAGGCTGCGATACCATACGAGGCTTGGAAGTGCCCGCCGGGGGATCACCCTGGCGGCCTGCCGGATTCCCCGATAGCTCAGTTGGTAGAGCAAGCGGCTGTTAACCGCTAGGTCCAAGGTTCGAGTCCTTGTCGGGGAGCTTTCTGGAC
>JAIBBZ010000030.1 GCA_019694435.1 Pirellulales bacterium | reverse complement strand
TTCGACCAGCGGTCGGGGGACGTTTTCGGGCGAGCAGGCCACGATCACCTTGTCGAAGGGCGCGAACTCGGCCCAACCCTTGAAGCCGTCGCCCACCTTGGCATGGACGTTGTCGTAGTGCAGGTCGCGCAGCGCCTTGGCCGCGCGCTGGCCGAGCGGTTCGACGATCTCGATCGTGTAGACCTCGGCCACCAACGGGCTGAGTACCGCGGCCTGGTAGCCGCTGCCGGTCCCGATTTCGAGCACCTTGTCGGTGGGCTGCGGGTCAAGCTGCTCGGTCATATAGGCGACGACATAGGGCGGCGAGATCGTCTGCCCCTCGCCGATCGGCACGGCCATGTCGTAGTAGGCCAGCTTGCGTTCGCTGCGCGGCATGAACTCGTGGCGAGGCGTGCGACGGATGGCGTCGATCACGCGCTGGTTCTTGATGCCCGCGCCGATGATGTCTTCCTGGACCAGTTGCAACCGGGCGCGCTCGTAGTCCTTGGCAGTTTGGGCAACGGCTGGCCCCGCGGCGAGTACCAGAGCAAAGGGTAAGATCGAAATATTGCGAGTGAGCATGCCACAACGCTCCCGCAGCATGGCCGAAAAACGCATCCCCATCGCCACCTCTCTCCACGCATTGTAGGCGCCTCCCCGCTGGGCTTCCGAGAGCACTTGGCGGGGAACCCCATGCGCCCCGGATGCTCGAAAGCAGCCCACCGTGGCGATAAATCGGCTGATGCAGACAGGGGCACCTGGGGTGGTTAGACTAAACCCCGCATCCGGAGTCCGCGCAGGAAGTGTGGGATCCGAATTGACGATTGCGGGAGTCTGCCATGATGGTGCATGCGGGCCTGGCCTGCCTGATCGCCCTGGCGACGGCATCTGCCGAGCCAGGCACAAGTCCAATCGTTCGCGAGAATGTTTTCGGTTTGCCTGATTCGGCACCGAACGCGGGGCACTTGATGTTGGTCGGCGGTGGTCAACTGCCCGACAACATCGTCGCAGAGTTCATTCGCCTGGCCGGCGGCCGCGACGCGCGGCTGGTCGTGATTCCCTCGGCCGGTACCTGGCCCAGCGCGGAGCACGCGCGCGAAACATTCAAGCGTCGCTGGCAGCGGTTCGAAGTGGCCGAACTGGCCGTGCTGCATACCGACGATCCCGTCTTGGCCGATTCGCCTGAATTCACCAGGCCCCTGGAACGCGCCACGGGCGTGTGGCTGGCCGGCGGCGATCAAGGGCGCCTGGTCGATCGCTATCGCGCGCGGCGGGTCGAAACGCTGTTGCGCGAGTTGCATCAACGCGGTGGCATCATCGCCGGCACATCGGCCGGGGCCTCGGCCATGTCGAGCGTCATGATTCGCTACGGCACGCGGCAGCAGGCCGTGGTCGATCGCGGACTGGGCCTGGTCGACCGCGTCGTGGTCGATCAGCACTTCAGCCAGCGTGCCCGCCTGCCGCGCCTGACCGGCGTGCTCGACAACCATCCCGAACAGCTCGGCCTCGGCGTCGACGAGGAGACGGCCGTCGTGATGCGTGCCAACCGGCTCCGCGTGTTGGGCACGGGCCAGGTGACGGTGTGCTTTCCCAAGCCGGACTCGTCCGAACGGCGCGAGGTCCATCGCTTGCAGCCAGACGACGAAGCCGAGGTCTCGCTGCTGGCCGATGCGCCGCCACGTTGGACGGTGCGCTTCGCTCATCGCAGCGAAGAGGTCGAGGCCCGCAACGGCATGGACTGAAGCGGCCGCGCGCCGCCGCGAGCAAAGCGGCGTGCTTTCCGTTAGAATCCGGGCATGCTTAACCAGCGCCTTAAGGACTTCGTCGAGAGCCGCTTGCTGTCCCAGGTTCGCACGCCGGCGCAATACATCGGCGGCGAGCTGAACATGGTCCGCAAGGACCATCGCGCCGTGCGCGGGCGCCTCTGCCTGGCCTTTCCCGATGCCTACACGATCGGGATGAGCCATCACGGCTTGCAAGTGCTCTACAGCCTGATGAACGCCCGTGACGATTGGGCGTGCGAACGGGCGTTCACGCCGTGGACCGACATGGAGGAGCAGCTCCGAGCGCACGACGTGCCGCTTTACAGCCTGGAGACCTTCACGCCGCTCGCCGAGTTCGACCTGCTGGGCTTTTCGCTGCAGTACGAGATCGCGTACACGAACGTGCTGACGATGCTCGACCTGGGGAAGATTCCCTTGCGGGCCGAGCAGCGCGGGCTCGAGCACCCGCTGGTTATCGCCGGCGGGCCATGCGTGCAAAACCCAGAACCGCTGGCACCGTTCATCGACGTGTTCGTCACCGGCGACGGCGAGCCGAGCCTGCCTTTGATCTGCGAGCGGTGGCTCGCCTGGCGCGAGGCCGTCGGCAGTGCCCGGGGCGGTGCCGCGAGCCGTGAAGCGCGCGAAGAGGCGCTTGCGCAACTGGCCGCCGAACTGCCGTTTGCCTATGTGCCGCGGTTCTATCGACCCGAGTACGGCGCCGGCGGTCGGCAAGTCGGCCTGGCGTGCCTGCGGCCCGAGGTGCCGGAAACGATCGAGCCGTCGGTGATTGCCGATCTCGAATCGATCCCGTTGCCGGTGCGGCCGATCGTGCCCTATGTCGAATGCGTACATGACCGGATCGCCATCGAGATCATGCGCGGCTGCCCTTGGCAGTGCCGGTTCTGCCAGAGCACGGTCATCAAGCGCCCGTTGCGGTTCCGCGAGGTCGAGACGATCGTGCAGGGTGCGCTCGACAGCTACCACTCGACCGGCTTCAACGAGATCTCGCTGCTGTCGCTCTCGACCAGCGACTACCCACACTTCGAGCAGCTCATCCAGCGGATGCACGAAGTGTTCGATCCGCTCGGCGTGAGCATCTCGCTGCCCAGCCTGCGGGTCAACGAGGCGCTCAAGACCGTGGCCACGCTGATCAACTCGGATCGCCGCAGCGGGCTGACGCTCGCACCCGAGGTGGCCCGCGACGACATGCGCGAACAGATCCGCAAGAAGATCAGCAACCAGGACCTGTTCGACGGCTGCCGCGAGGCCTTCCGCCGCGGGTTCAACCAGGTGAAGCTGTATTTCCTCTGCGGGCTGCCCGGCGAGCGGCGCGTCGATCTCGAAGGCATCCTGGACATGGCCGACCAGATTGCCCGGATCGGCAAGGAAGAGCGCGGGCACTTTGCCAAGGTGACCGCGAGCGTGTCGAATTTCGTGCCCAAGGCGCACACGCCCTATCAGTGGAACGCCATGCAGCGGCGCGAGTATTTCCACGACGCGCATCATTACCTCAAGCTGCTGAAAACGCGCCGCCGCTTGGGCACGGTGCACGTCAAATGCCACCCGGTCGAGACGAGCCTGCTGGAAGGCGTGCTCAGCCGCGGCGACCGGCGCGTCGGCGACGCGATCGAGTTGGCCTGGCGCCGGGGGGCGCGGCTCGATAGCTGGGCCGAGATGCTCCGGCCCGAATTATGGTGGACCGCCCTGGCTGATTGCGGGCTCGACGTCGAGCAGATCGCGCACACTCCCTATGAACTTTCCGACCGGCTGCCTTGGGACCATTTGAACGTGAAGAAAGGTCGGGCCTACCTGGCCAAGGAGCACGATCGGTCGGTCGTGCAGTTGCATGCCATGGCCGGCGCGGTGTGATGCCGATGCCCGCGATTCGCCTGCTGGCCATTGATATCGACGGCACGCTCGTCGATCCTCACGATCAACTGACGCCCGCGGTGCGCGACGCCGTGCGCCGTGCCGCGGCCGCGGGCATCAAGATCGTCCTCGCCACGGGGCGCCGCTATGGCCGAGCGTTGCCGCTGGTGACGCCCTTGGAGATCGACGCCCCGTTGGTGACGGCCAGCGGTTCGCTGATCAAGGACCCGGCCACACATCAGACGCTGTTCCGCTCGGAGCTCGATCGCGAGGTGCTGCGGGCCACGCTGGCGCATGTCGGCGAGCGCGGCTACGACGCCCTGCTCTACGGCGACACGCACGCCGAGGGCTTCGAGTATTACTGCCCGCGGGCAACGGTCGACGAGCCGCACCTGGCGCAATTCCTCTTGCTCAACGCGGGCCACGAGCGACACTGGCCCACGCTGATGCACGACCCGCCGCCGGGCATTTTCGCCGGATTCGCCATGGGCGAACGCGCGGCGATGCTGGCCCTGGACGCCGAGCTGCAGCAACTGCTCCCCGGCGCGCTCTACACGCACGTGCTGCGCAGCCCGCGCTATACGGGCCACATGTGCGAAATTGCCCGGGCCGGCGTGAACAAGTGGACCGGCGTGATGCAGGTGGCCGAGGCCTGGGGCATCGCGGCCGAGGAGGTCTGCGCCGTCGGCGACGACGTAAACGATCTGCCGATGATCGAAGGAGCGGGGTTGGGCGTGGCGATGGCCAACGCGGTCGAAGAATTGCGCGCGGCCGCCGACCGTATCGCCCCCTCGAACGCCGAAGACGGCCTGGCAACGGTCGTCGAATGGATCCTGGAAGGCCGGTAGGTCCATCTAGCCGCGGCGCGTCGTCCGGTTGCCGTGGCCGCGGCCAGATCGCTCTGGCCCGGAGGAAATAATCCCAGTGGACCCGCGCGATGCGTCGTCGTCGCCAGTTCTAGAATTCCGCACTCTCCGGTAGTGGCCGCGCAAACACGGAGAAATCGTTCTGCCAACCTGCGGTTTCAGCCAGTCTTATTCGCTTTCTTCCTGCCGGCAGCGGCCATGCGGTCGCCGCGCCTTTCACGCTCATGAGTTGAGCGTAAATCACCGGATCGATCGTCTCCGAGAGCAAGCGGCCGTTTCCTCCCGCGAAGAACACATTGACGCCACCCTTGTGATGGCTTGATGGTCGCGCAAAGCGGTAGGGAGTATCGCTTGCCCGCGCGCGGACGCTCGATGGCGACATTCCTTCGTTGATACGCAGAACGGATGAGCGCGCTTGCGACTGCATGACCGCACCAGGCGAGTCGGCCCAGACACCGTGCCCGTCCATCACGGCCGGCTCCCAGACGAAGCCAACCTGCCATTCGTGATCGTCAGTCCAAAGCCCCGCGTCGGCGTTCTCGCTCAGCAACAGCGTGTTCGTCGTGCCGTCTCCGTTCACCAAATCGGAAGCCGAGACCGCAACTTCGCGGACCGCGACATTCGTATGGGTCGAGGCTGCATTGTCGTTGTCTGTGAAGGGGTAGCGGTAGTGGAACACGCCATTGGCCGGCAGGTCAGGCGAACCTTCTGCGTCCCCGCAAACCGCGCTCGGATCGCCCGGGGTGTGCAGATCAACCATGCCACAGTTGACGACATAACTCAAAGCGGCGGGTGCTTCGTCGCGCTTGAACGGGTCGTTCGGACAAATGCAGACATTGAATCGCAAGATCGGCGTGCAGGCTTGAAGACTGCCTGGCTCGTCCCTTTCGGGCTGTCCAAATTGGGACGCGATATCGGCTCGATCCAGGTACGGCAGCAAGGGAAAGATCCAGCCGGTTGATTGTGGGAAGTCCGAGGGCAGCCGTCCTCCGTGGTTTGTCAGTCGATACTCCAACTCGTCGCTGCGATCGACCTTGACGATTTCCATCGGCCAGGTTCGTCTTGCCTGGACATTTTTGTATCCAGGAAAACCGGCATGATGCGCGTCGTGGCTGATCAGGGCCTTGCCAAGATTCGTTAGATTAGCCAAGCAATTAGCACTGCTCCCTGAGCGCGCTTGGTTTGCGGCCGGCAGCAGCAGCAGTAGCAAGAATCCGATGAGGCAAAGCGAAATCACGACGTCGCAGAGCGAATGCATCGGCCGCCGTTCAGCTCCCATGGTCGCCTCGCCATCGCGATGATGTTTACGACGTGATCCCCTTGGTCAGCGTCATAAAGGCCGTTTCGAGGTTCAACTCGTCTTCCTTGAACAAGGTCAGCCGCAGGCCGGCTTGGATCAGCGCCGCGGGCAGGTCGCTGTAATCGGTCGTGCCGGGGGCCAAGGTGAGCAGCAGTTGGCCGTCGCGCTCTTCGACCGACTCGACGCTGGGCTGCGCGGCGAGCAGCTCCTTGGCCCGCGTCTGATCGGCCGCGACGGCGACGCGCAGCACCGGTTGATGCCGTACGCGGCGCATCACTTCGGCCACGGCCTCGTTCACCAACAGCTCGCCGCGTTCGATGATCCCGATCTTGTTGCAGATGTCGGCCAGCTCGGGCAGGATGTGGCTCGAAATCATGATCGTCTTGCCCATGTTGCGCAGCTCCTTGAGCAGCGCGCGGATCTCGATGCGGGCCCTCGGGTCGAGACCGCTGGCCGGTTCGTCGAGCAGCAGCACCTGGGGATCGTGCAACAGCACCCGGGCCAGGCCGAGCCGCTGCGTCATGCCGCGCGACAGGCTCGTGACCAGGGCATCGCGCTTGTAGCCCAGGTCGACGAGCTCGAGCACCTCGTCGCAGATTTTGCGCCGGGCCACGCCCTTGATGCGGTAGGCGGCCGCGAAGAACTCCAGGTACTCGATCACCTTCATGTCGTCGTACACGCCGAAGAAGTCGGGCATGTAGCCGATCAATCGTCGGATTTCTTTCGGCTGGGAGTAGATCGAGTGGCCGCAGACATAAGCCTCGCCCCAGGTCGGGTTCAATAGCGTGGCCAGGATGCGCATCGTAGTCGTCTTGCCGGCGCCGTTGGGACCGATGAAGCCGAACACATCGCCCTTGTCGAGCGAGATGTTCAGCCCCTTGATGGCGAACAGCTCGCCGTACTGTTTCGTCAGGTCGCGGGTTTCGATCACGGGATCACGATGCCTTCGGATGGAAGTTCGTTGCTGGGGGGAAGCACAGTTACCGCGGTAGGGGCACCTCGTTCGTCGTGTCGCCGGGTGCTTGACCCGCCGCGTCGACCGGCGCCGGCTCGAGCGGCAACACAAAGCGGATGTACGTCCAATGCTGGTCGTTCTGGCCTTGGAGGGGCTGTTCGCCGTCGCGCAGCTCGGCTGCCGCGCCGTCGATTTCGGCCAGCACGATGGCGCGCTGGAGCTCCAGGTGTCCACTGAGGTCGACGTGATTTTGATAATCGTTCGTGAGGTGCGTGGCCTTGGCGCCGCCGGCGGCCTCGAAAAACATCATCCGCCGCACGGTGTTCGGCATGTCGAGCTGTGCGACGTTGAACACGCCACCTTGTTGGATGGCCTCTTGTTGGTCGTCGTCGTAAATCGCCTCCTTGCCGGTCAACCAAGATCGTAGCGCCAGCCAGTGCGTCGCGCGCGTCACGTTGACGCTGGCGCCGGGCGCGAGCTCGCCGAGTTCATACGCCCGGGCGCCGGCGGCAAGCCACGCCTTGTGGAGCGTCAGCCGGCAGCGATTGGTCAAGGTACCCGCGACGCTTTCGTCGGCAGCCAGGGTCAAGGAGCCTTCGAGTAGCGGTCCGGTTTGTGCTTGCCAGCGGCCGGTTACGGCCTTGGTCGACCAGACCTGAATCGGCAGGCCGACAATCGCCTCGAGATTTGCGCGGAAGGCGTATGGCCGGTTCCAGAGGCCCTGCGCCGAATTGCCCATGGTGCCCAACACCTCGCCGGGGGTACCCAGCCAGGAGAGCAGCATCTGGTGCGGCGGTGGACTGCCGTTGTCGAGCGCCTGCGGCGCCAGGCCGACGTCGTAGGTCCGCATGCGCGGGCTGAAGATGTTGGCCCAGGTCGTCCCCCGCGCCATGCCGCTACGGGTATCGACGTCGACCACGTCGACTTGGTTGAGGTGCAGGGCGTCGCCCTTGAGCCAGAGAGCGAAGAAATACGCGCCCAGGCTGACGAGCAGGATGATCAGGCTCGACGTGAGCCAGGTTAGTTCGATGCGCTTGAAAACCCGCTTGACCAGGAAGTAATCACCGGGGCCGATCAACAGGATGTAGCCCGCGATCAGCAGCGCGATGATCCAGAACGACACAAATTTGACGTTCGGAAACTGCGCCAGGCAGTCGGACAACTGCCCGGACAGATCGTTGATGCCATAGGGGTTGCCCGGCTGCATGGTCGCCACGGCACTCGGCGCGACATGCGTGGGCTTGCCCAGCAGTTTGCCGACCAGCGATGCCCGTCCCGACCAGTTCGACCAAGGCGGACGATCGAGATCGAGGCCAACCAGGGTCACCTGTCCAAAGCCATGCGCCGTGCGAATCACCAGCGGCGTCTCGCCGCTGCGCACCAGGGCCGTGCCGTCGAAGTCGGCAAACAGCGGCACGTCCAATGTGGCCGAGGCCTGGTCGGCGCTGCTCAGGCCGGTGACCGGCGAGCGGGCGTCGGCATAAGTCTCGATCGCCGACCCAATGCGCACGGCGTCGAAGCCTTGTCGCGCCTCGGTGCGCTCAAACCGGCCGGGGAGCAGTCGGGCGAGAGGCCGATCGGCCGTCAGCGCCTGGGCGGCGCCGGCCCCCGCGCAGATCAGGACCTTGCCTCCCTGCGCGACCCATTGCTCGAGGGCCGCGGCTTGCGCCCCCTCGGGCGAAAGCTCGCGGAAAATGTCAGCGTTGCTGGTAGCGATGACCAGCCAGTCGACGCCCTCGTAGCCGTACCAGCGCGTGGGCAGTCCGCTGGTGTCGGGAAGCTGAACGGCGTTGACGGCCGCGCGCCCTTCGTCGTCGGTCAACCGCTTGATCGTCTCGCCGATGCCGATGGATGGTCCCACGCCCACCCACAATTCCTGCGATTGCGCGATCGGAGGAGGCAGCATTTGTTCGGGTTCACTGGTCAGGTTTCCCGCGAAGGTCCACCGCAGGCGTCCCAAACGATCGTCGTAGAACTCGGCAGTCAGCTCCGCATCTTCCTGGCCGAATTTGACGTAGGCCCGCAGGGCTTGGGTCTCGCCGGGAGGGATCTCGAAGCGGCGCTGTCCGGCGGTGGTCACGCGCGTCGGCGCGCCGTCGCCGTCAAGGACGATCAGGTCGAGATGGCCGGTCAGCTTGTCGCGTCCGGCCCGCAGGTAGACCTCGACGGGCGTCCAATAGCCGAGCTTGTAGGCGCCGTCGAAGCCGACGCGAACGCCGACGAACGTGGGCCGCGGATCAAGCTTCTGCGCGGCGGCCGGCCCCCGGCACGCCAGCACGATCAGCAACGTCACCCAGGGCGCGGCGGGCCAACGCCCAGGCGCCGCGTGATTCGGGCCCTCCCCTGCTCTGCCCCTCATGGTTTCTCCGCGTCGTCGCAGGTGCACAACAATTGGCCGCAGCCGGGACAGCCCGATCCGTACTTATGCGCCACGGCCTCGGCCAGGTCGACACCGACGACATTGGCGATCGTCGTCAACCAGGCCAGCACGTCGGCGAATTCGCCTTGCCGTTCGGCGTGCGTGCCGTTGCGCAGGGCGCTGGCCAATTCGCCCACTTCTTCCATCAGCCACATAAACGTCCCGTCGACGCCACGGGCCAGGTCTTTTTCCAGGTACATCTCGCGAATCAGCCGCTGAAATCCGGCCAGCGTGATCGACGAGCCCGGCGGCGGCAAACGATCGGCGGTCGGTTCGTCGCTCATGGTTCCCACTGGATGCGAATCGCGGTTGTTCCGGTGCGCAGATCGGCAGACCGGGCGTCGATCTGATCGAGCGCCGCGCGCACTTCGTCGGCCCTCGGGCTCTGCGCCGCCGCGGCGGCCAGCGCACGGTGCAAGGCGACGTCGTCCGGCGCAAGCTCGCCCAGAAAGGTCAGCTCCCAGGCAGCCGTTTCGGGTTCGTCGAGTCGCAAGGCAGCGTCGCAGGCCCAACGATGCGCCTCGACGTCGCGCACGTCAACATACAGGCTTTCCCGGGCCCAGCGCAGGGTCTCCGGCCAATCCTGCCGCTCGATGGCCAGCCGGGCCAGTTTCTTGCGGACGACCAGGTTGTCAACATCGAGCTGGGCGAGCTGTTCCAGGGCCGTGCGCAGCTTCTCGGTCTGGCCGGCCAGCAGGAAACACCGCACCAGGCCCTCTTGCCAACGGGTCTGCCACGGCTCGCGCGCGCGGCCGCGTTCGTAGAGCGCCGCGGCCGCGTCGAGATTGCCGCCCTTGAGCTGCAGGCTCGCCAGCAGCAACAGAACGCGAGGATGCGGGTTGTCGGCCGCGAGCCCACGCTCGAGGACTTCGCTGGCCGCCTTGGTCTGGCCGGTGACCAGATGCAGCCGCGCCTGGGAGTAGCACGCCAAAGCGTGACGCGGGTTGGCGGCCAGGACCGGTTCGATCAACCGGGCCGCACCGGGATAGTCCTGTCGATCGATCAGCGCCAGCGCCAGCCGCGACGCAAGGTCCCCGTCGTCCGGCGCGGCCTCGTGCGCCCGTTGCAACTCGGCAAGGCTGCGTGGATCGGGCGGATCGACCACGGTCAGCGACGCGGCCGTGTCCTTCAGGAATTTCTCATAGCCGGCCTCGATCTGGGCAGCCGGGACATTGAAGGCACGTTCGAGCGCCAGGTGCGAATCTTGCGTCTGTCCGAACGCCGCGAGCAGCCGGGCCGCGGCTTGCGGGCCGAAGGAGTTGAACAGGTACTCAATCCACAACTCCGATTGGCAATAGGCCAGGTGCCAATCGGCGCTCGTCTGTGGCCGAATGAAGCCGAAATTGATCGTGTCCAGGTTGAACGTCGCGCCCCGCGGCACGCGCGTGGCCAGCAGTTCGTTCCAGACCTGCGGTCGGGGAAAGCCCTCGGTCTCGACGGCCAGCCCCTCGGTAAACCAGTGGGGTACGTTGAAGTCGGTTTGTTGCAGATTGAGCACGTGGACGAACTCGTGGCGCGCGACCCGGGCCCAGTGGTAGGGCGATTGTTCGTCGTTGGGCGATGTCAGCGCGACCATCTTGCCCGCGCAGGCCGCCGTCGTGCCGACGTAGGGCAGCCCGACCATGCGTGCACTAAACCAGCCGTGGCCGTCGGTATTGCGGTCGCGGCAAAACACCTCGAACAACGAACGCTCGGTCGGTCGGTAGCCGAACTTTGTACACAGGGCCGGAAACTCGCTCTCCAGGTATCGCGCCAGGCTGTACGCGAGCACCTTGTCGTGCTTGCGGTTGTAGCGGACGGTGAAGTGCTCGGTTTCCAGCGTCGCGTAGCTCGAGAGGACGTCGAGCACTTTGAGCGTGTTGCTCACGCGCACGTGAAACGGGTCGGCGTCAAAGGCCTCGCTCAGTAGTCGTTGGGCCTCGGCCTCGCGGCCCAAGCGCATGAACATCATGCCGAGCCCTGCCTGAGCGCCCGGCAACTGCGGCATGCGTTGCTGGGCCTCGCGAAAGAACCGCTCGGCGGCGGCGAATTTGCGGCGTTCTTCGAGCCGCGTTGCCAGAACCAGGTAGAACGTCCCGGCGTGCGCATTGCGGGCGTCGACTTCTGCGAGCAGACCGCCCAGCCGTGTGCCGGTGAGATCCTCGGGGCAGCCGTCGAGCGCCACGTAAGCAGCCGCGCGGCGGGCCAGGGTGGCCTCGTCCACGGGATTGATCTCTGCGCCCTTCTCGACCGCTGCCAGAGCCCCCTGCAAGTCGAAATTGGCCAGCGCCAGATCGGCGTCGGCCTGGTGGAGCTCGAGCAACCGCGGATTCAATTCGCGGGCTCGCGCCAGCGAAGCGCGCGCGGCGTCGTATTGGAAGTTCTGCATCTGTAACGCTGCCAATGCGACGTGGATCTCAGCCGCATGGGGATTGATCTTCAAGGCCTGCTGGAATGACCGCTGCGCGTCGGCCTGATTGTATTTTTCCAGGAACAAGAGACCGACTTCATAATGGGCCGGCCAGTACTCGGGGTCCGCCTCCCAGGCCGCGGGGTACAAGTCGTTGACGAGAAACGAGAACTGGTCAGGCAATCGCTGCCAGCGGGCATATTGGCCCGCGGCCAGGCCAATCCATCGCAGCTCGTCGGGCGAGCTCACGTCGTGTTGGTTGTAATAGTCGACAAACCAGTGGTAACCAGCCGTGGCCTCGTCGAGGCGGCCCTGAACGCGATCGAGTTCGGCGCCGACGTATCGCGCGGTGAGCTGATCGTCGTTGATCTTGCGCGCCGCTTCGCACCACCGTGCGGCATCGCCATATTTTCCGCACCGGAAATAGTACGCGGCCAACTCGGCCGGCAGCTCGGCCGACTCGGCGTGAGCCTGTTGCGCGGCCAGCAGGAGCTTTTCGACCTGTTCCCACTCGCCCTGCGCCAGGAGCGAACGGGCCTGCCCTAGTGCGGCGGGAATGGGCTGCTGCTGGCCAATCGCTTCGTATTGCTCGGCGGCCTCGACCCACTGGCCATGCAGTTCCAGCGAACGAGCGGCCACCAGCGACGGACTCTGCTGAGCACGAGCAGAGCCTGGTGGCAGGATCGAGGCAGCCACGAGCAGCCAAGCGGCGAGCGCCGGCAACGTTCGAAGGGCTGCATGCCGTTGACGAGAGGTTGTTCGCATCCCAAAGCTGTCCTTTGGTTTACGGTATCCCGCCGCGCAAAACCGGGCAAGGAAATCTGCGCACCACGACTGGCGGACGTGAATCCGATCGCGGTTTGACACTCTGCGGCCAAGGGTCCTAAGATTCGCTGCCCAAGCAGTCTTGTTGCCAGGAGTTATGACGATGAGCACGCAATCGAACGAACCCAAGCCGCCGGTGAGCTACGCCGATTTCGCCAAGCTCGACCTGCGGGTCGCAAAGGTCGTGGCGGCCAAGGAGCACCCGGCTGCGGACAAGCTTCTGCTGCTGCAGATTCAAGTGGGCGAGGTCGAAAAGCAGATCGTCGCCGGGATTCGCGGGCACTATGCCCCCGGTGATCTGGTCGGCCGGCAGATTGTCGTCGTCAACAACCTCGAACCGGCCACGATTCGCGGCGAGCAATCGCAAGGGATGCTGCTGGCCGCCAGCGACACGGGCGGGGTCGTACTGCTGCGGCCGGATCGCGAAGTCGCCGGTGGCTCGCAGGTTAAGTGACCCCGCTGCTAGCAGTTGCGCGCTCCGTTCAGGCCCTTTTTGCGTTCTTTTCAGTTGCCGGTGAGCATCGGCCGATCCAACAGGTGTACAAATGCTATTGACTCTGTACACCCGTATATTAAAGTAGATCAGGCAGTCTGGTGATTCCGGGACAATCAGCCCTGGGGTGGCACCCGACCTCCGGTTCTACGAAGGAGCGGCCATGGCCGATTTGGAACGCCTGACCAAGCGCCAGCGCGAGGTGTACGAATTCATTCGCAGCAAGATTCGCAGCCGCGGCTACGGGCCGACGGTCCGCGAAATCGGCACCGAATTCGAGATCAGCTCGCCCAACGGCGTGATGTGCCACCTGAAGGCCTTGGAAAAGAAGGGGCTGATCGTCCGCGAACCGAACATGTCGCGGGCCATTCAACTGGCCACCGAGCCGGCCGAGCAAGCCGGGTTGCCGCTCGCGGGCCGGATCGCGGCGGGCACGCTGCACGAGGCCATTGAGCAGACCGAGTTTCTCAACCTGGGTGAACTGTTCGACCCTGCGCGCGGGGACTTGTTCGTGCTCGAGGTCGACGGCGATTCGATGATCGAGGATCAGATCGCCGATGGCGACTATGTGATCGTCCGGCGCCAAGACACGGCCCACAAGGGCCAGATCGTGGTGGCATTGACCGACGAGAATGAGGCGACGCTGAAGCGCTGGTTCCCCGAGGGGAACCGAATCCGGCTGCAGCCCTCGAATTCGTCGATGAAGCCGATCTACGTCAAGCATGCGCAGGTGCGCGGCGTGGTCGTCGGCGTCGTGCGCAAAGTCGACTGAACTGCCCGCTGGTCACCGACTGACTCGGCGCCTGCGGTGCGTATCACTCGTGCGAATGTCCGCCGAGATTGATCACCGGCTGCGCATGCCGATCGCCGCACAGCACCACGAGCAGGTTGCTGACCATCTCGGCGCGCCGATCGCCTTTCAACTCGACCAGTTTCTTTTCGGCCAGATGGTCGAGTGCCATCTCGACCATGGTCACGGCCCCTTCGACGATCTTGGTGCGCGCGGCGACGACCGCCTGGGCCTGCTGCCGCTGGAGCATGGCGGCCGCGATCTCCGGCGCATAGGCGAGGTGATTGATCCGCGCCTCGAGCACTTCGACGCCGGCCTTGTGCAGGCGCGCATCGATTTCGAGCTTGATTTGATCGGAAACTTCCGCCGTCGAGCGCCGCAGCGACAACTCATCGTCGATGCTGTCATAAGGGTAACGGCTGGCCAGCGTGCGCAGCGCTGATTCGCTCTGCAGATGGACAAAGTCCTCGTAGTCGTCGACCTCGAAGGTGGCCTCGGCCGTGTTGACCACGCGCCAGACCACCACCGCCGAGATTTCGACCGGGTTGCCGTCGCGGTCGTTCACCTTGGTCGGCCGCCGCGTCACCTTCGCGGCCTGGACCAATTTGCCCTCGGGGCTTTTCACCTCGGGGGTGACCTGCTGGCCGGTCTCGAAATTGCGCACGCGCAGCGAGAGCTTGCGCTTCGTGAAAAACGGGTTCACCCACCAGAAGCCGTCTTGCTTGATCGTGCCTTGGTACTTGCCGAACAACAGCAGCACGCGGGCTTCGTTCGGCGCGACCGCCTGAAAGCCACCGGAGATCACCAACGCGGAGATCACGAGGACGATGCCCGTGAACACCCGGCGTCCCGGCGGATCGTCCGAGACGGCGGCGCCGTAGAACAGCGCCGTGGCCAACGCCAACAGCACGAGCACCACGACGAGAAAGAGCCAACCCGGCAGCGATTGATACGTACGCTCGACGATCATCGTTCCTCCCCCGGGCACCCGGCCAACGAGCGATGCGAGGGGGCCTGCCAAGGGGCTCTCAGGCCGATTGCTCGAGCGAGCCGGTGCCGATCTGGTTGAGCTTGTTGTACAGCGTCTTCAAGCTGATGCCCAGTTCTTCGGCTGCCTTGGGCTTATTGCCGGCATGGCGCTCCAAAGCGTGTTGAATCGCCTGCAGCTCCATCTCGCGCAGCGACATCGGGCGGACGGCGCGGAGGATGGGTACCCGCAGACGCCGGGCGTCGAAGTTGCGCGGCAGGTCGTCTTCGTCGATCGGCCCGGCACTGCTGAGGATGGCGGCGTGCTCGACCACGTTGGCCAGTTCGCGCACATTGCCCGGCCAGACGTGCTCCGTGAGCAAGTGCAGCGCGGCTGGCGTAAACGATTCGCCGGCGCTGGCCTGCGGCCGGAACCGCCGCAGCAGGTGCGTCGCGAGTTCTGGAATGTCTTCGACCCGTTCGCGCAGGGCGGGCAAGCGGATCTCGAACGTATTGATGCGGAACAACAGGTCTTCGCGAAAGTCTTCGGCCTCGACCATCTCTTCCAGGTCGCGGTTCGTGGCGCACACCACGCGCACGTCGACGGTGAACGACTGGTTCTCCCCGACGCGACGGATTTCGCCGCTTTCCAGGAACCGCAGCAGCTTGGCCTGCATTGCCTTGGGCAGCTCGCCGATCTCGTCGAGAAACAGCGTGCCGCCGTTGGCCACCTCGAACATACCCACGCGGTGCTCGTCGGCCCCGGTAAACGCGCCCTTGCGGTGACCGAACAGCTCGCTCTCGATCAAGGCCTCGGGCAGCGCACCGCAATTGATGGCCACGTAGGGTGCCTCGGCCCGGGGGCTTTGGTCGTGGACGGCGCGGGCGACGAGTTCCTTGCCGGTTCCTGTCTCGCCGCGGACGAGCACTGTCGAGGCGGTGGGCGCGACCTTGGCGATCAGCTCGCGGACCTGCTGCATGGCCCGGCTGCCGCCGATCAACTCGGAACGGCCGCTGATGCGTTCGACTTGGCGCTTGAGGGCGCGGCATTTGTTGGTCAGCTCGCGCTTGTCGCAAACGCGCTTCAGCAGCGATTCGATCTCGACCAGCCGGCAGGGTTTGGTCAGGTAGTCGAAGGCGCCCTGGCGCAAGGCGGCCACGGCCGTGTCGAGCGACGACTTGCCGGTGAGCACCACGGCCTCGATCTCGGGCTGCGCTTCTTTGGCCTTGGTGATGACCTCGATGCCGTTGGCCCCGGGCATGTCGAGGTCGACCAGCAGGCAATCGAATGAGCCGCGCGTCACGGCGGCGATCGCCGTAGCCCCGTCGGGGCACACGGTCACCTCGTGGCCCATGCGAGGCAGCTCGATGCTCATCAGGTTCTGCAGCGACTTTTCATCGTCGGCAAACAGCACCTTGAGTTTCTTAGGCGGCTTGGTAGCGATGGCGCAGCTCCTTGTGCTTGGTCGTGATGGCCAGCGGCAGCTTGACGCGCAGCCGCGAGCCCCGGCCGGGCCCCTCGCTGGCCGCATCGATCTGACCGTTGTGGTCGGCCACGATGCGATAGGAGATCGAGAGCCCCAGGCCCGTGCCTTCGCCCTGGCGCTTGCGGGTGAAGAACGGCTCGAACAGGTGCTTCAGCACTTCGGGGGTCATCCCGCAGCCGTTGTCGGCCACGGTCAACTCGGCGAAGCGGTTGGCGGCCTTGATTTCGACGGTGACTTGTCCGCCCTTGTCGACGCTGTCCAAGGCATTGGTCAGCAGGTTGAGGACGACCTGCTTGATTTCTTGCGGGTTGGCCGCCACGACGACCGACTGGCCTTCGACGAGCGTGAGCTGTTTGTCCTGGTACTTGCCCAGGTGGCGCACCATGTCGATCACGCCGGTGACCAGCTCGCGCAAGTCGGTGTCCTGGCGCTCGATATCGCCCATCCGCGAGAAGTCGAGCAGCTTCGAGGTGATCTCCTTGCAGCGGAAAGCTTCGTCTTGAATCATCCGTAGGTACTTGCCGACCACCTCGCGCTCGGGGTTGTCGGCGGCCAGGAATTCGCCCGCGCGGCTTTCGAGCGACTCGGCACACAGCGCGATCGAGGCCAGCGGGTTGTTGATCTCGTGGGCCACGCCAGCGGCCAGGAACCCCACGCTGGCGAGCTGCTCGCTGCGCACGACCTGTTGCGTGCGCTCGCGCACCTGGCGGTCGAGGTCGTCGCGAATGGCCTCGAACTGTGTCGTCATGGCGTTCATGGCCTCGGCCAGCTCCGACATCTCGTCGCGCGTGTCGAGGTGGATGCGATAGCCGAATTGCCCCGTGGCCACGCGCCGCGACCCCTTGATCAAGATGCGCAGCGGTCGAAACACCCAGCGGTAGAACAGGTGTACGAACAGCGCCATCAGCACCAGCGCCAGAATCGTGGCCACCCAGGTCAACACGATCAACGTGCGGTAGGCGGCGCGGACGTCATACTTGTAGTCGGACAACTTGTGATGCAGGTAGCCCGGCAGCTCGAAGGAGAGCGTCTGCAGGCGCTGCAATTCCTCGTCCAGCCGGCCGGCCTGCGAGGCATCGAGCACCCAGGTCTCCGATCGCTGCAGCTCGTCGATTTCGTCGAGCGTGAGCTCGATCTTGTGCACGGTGTTCCATTCGCGTGTGCTGTCGCCGATGGCCGTGGCCGGGGCATCGCGCGGAATCAATTGGTGCGCATAGCGATCGAGTGCCGTGCGCACTTCCATCAGCCGCACCTGGAAGTCGGTCCGGGCCAATTGCACGGTGGCCGGCTCTTCACCGTCGCTGACGTCGCGCATGTCGCGCAGCACTTTCGAGTCGGCCAGGCTGAGCCGCAGGTCTCCGGCCCGTTGGCTCAGCTCGGTCGCCAGCGGCAATTCGGAGACGCGGTGGTTGATCGTCTTGACCAGGTCGCGATAGGCGTAAATGCCGATGAAACTGCTGCCGGACAGCACCGATACGATGACCAGCAAGAGGGCCAGTCCCAGCAGCAGCTTGTTGCGAATGGGCCAACGAGACAGCAACGTGCGACCTCCGTGTCGACATCCGGCCGGGGCTCCCACCCCGGCGCCTTGGCGAATGCTGGCACCCGGACGGGAGAAGGGGGCGGAAGTCTACCACTGGGCGCGAAGCGGCCACAAGACGGAAGCCGGGCCAGGAGCGACTCTGCCAGCATGCTGGCGAAAGGTACGTCGTCGGAAGCGGCAACACCGACGCAAAGGGGCTTAAGACGCGAGCCCCTGATGCGGAGGCTGACGCCGCAGTTCGCTCATCATGAAGCTGATCGCGTGGGAAAACTCACGCACGGCCTCGCCGTACGATTTTTTCTCCGCGGCACCCAAGGCCCGGGCCTGGAAGTCGTCGAACCGGCTCCAATCGACCTCCCACTTCTCCTCGAGCGCCGCCTCGCGAAGCTGCTGCACCACCTGGTGCAGCTTGTCGACGAACGAATTGTTCGGTTGGCAGATTTGCGTGCGGTGCGGGCCGGCTCCGTACCGGCCTTCGGGAAGCGGCACACTCTGGCCCTCGGGCACGTCCAGGCGGCGCACCAGCGCCAGAATGGCCAGGCCGACGGCCACGACCAAGGCGATGAACGCGGGAATCGGCGCCTGCGCCAGGGCGCACACGATCGCCGCGACGGCCGCCGCGGGCAGGGCAACCCACACGGCCAAGGGCACCTGCTGGCTCGCGGCCCGCTTGGTGCTGGTGGGAGGGGCAACTTGCCAGCCGTTGACGGCGGTCGGCGGAAGCGACATCACCCGGACGACGATCACCGTGATGTTGTCCGGACCGCCGCGCAGATTGGCCAGGTCGACCAGCGCCTGGACCGCTTCTTTCGGCGAGAGGCATCCCAGCAGCGTGCCCAACTCTTCGTCGCTTACCTGCCCAGTCAGGCCATCGCTGCACAGCAGGTACGTGTCGCCCGACTGAATGGGGAACGGCCCCTCGATATCGACATTCACCTCGGCGCTGGGGCCCAGCGATCGGGTGATGATGTTCTTGGGCACGTATGCGGGCACCTGGTCCTTGGGAATCTGGCCGCTGGCGATCATTTCCCAGACGAGGCTGTGGTCGAACGAGAGCTGCTCGAGCCGGTCCTCTCGAAGTCGGTACACGCGGCTGTCGCCCACGTGTGCGACCAGCGCTCCCTGCGGCAGCAACACGAGCGTCGTGGCCGTGGTGCCCATGCCGTGAAACTCGACGTTGGCCTGGCCACGGCCATGAATCTCGTGATTGGCCTCGACGACGGCACCACGCAACGCCTCGGGTGGCGCAGCATCGACGAGTTTCAGGTAGGCGTGCGGCACGCTATCCGTGGCCAGCTTGCTGGCCAATTCGCCGGCGGCGTGTGCGCCCATCCCGTCGGCCACCATGAACAAATGGCCGCGTTGGGCATAGATTTCGGGCGTGCCGGCCAGGACGACAACGTGCGAGTCTTGGTTATTCGTGCGTCGCAGCCCGATGTCGCTCGCCGTGGCGTAGTCGATTCCGTGGTTCCATTCTGGAGCCGGCTGATGCATGTCGAACGTCCAACTGCCACGGCCGTCGTCGCAAAATGCCCCTGCGGGCAACGACTGGCGCACGCCATCGCTGCTATTGTAGCCCCGCAGCGCAACGCGGGATAGCAACGCGGGGAGCGTCTTACGGGGTCGGTCTAGGTTCCCGTCGCGGGGCTCGCTATACTCCGCCACCCCACGGTCCCGGTCAAGCGGTATACCGCTTGGTCTGGGGAACGCCCGTGGCCTGTCTTTTTGGGCATTCGCCCCGCCGAAATCCGTACGCGACCTGCGTCATGACGAGCCGTCGTTTTACGTCGCCGCCCGCCCCTCGACGTCCGGCCCTTGGCCGTTGCGCGATGGTGTTCGCGGTTGCCAGCCTGGTCTGCGCCGCACCGGGCTGCGTCCAGCGCCGGCTGACGGTCCGTAGCAACCCGCCGGGGGCGCTTGTCTACATCGACGATTACGAGATCGGCACCACGCCGGTAGCGACCGACTACATCTACTACGGCACGCGCAAGATCCGCCTCGTCAAAGACGGCTATGAAACACTGACAGTCCAGCAGCCGATCAAGACTCCCTGGTACGAATACCCGGTGGCCGAGTTCGTCAGCGAGAACCTCGTGCCTTGGGAGATTCGCGACGAACGCGTGCTCGACTATCAATTGGTGCCGCAGGTCATCGTGCCCAGCGATCAATTGCTCGGCCGGGCCGAGAATCTGCGCCAAGTGACACGAGCCAGCGCCGCATCGAGCGCGCCGGTTGGCGCACCGCTCCCTAGCGGCACGCTGCCTTTGCCCGCCCCTGCCCCGGCGCCACCGCAATTGGTGCCGCCAGGACCACGGAGCTTGTTGCCGCCGGCGCTTTCGCCGCCACCGGCAGCGCCGCAGCTTCAGGCACCGGCGCCCCTGCTGCAGGCGCCGTCCAATGGCACGGCACCGCTGGCCGCGCCGAATGGGAATTTCGCTCCGCCACCCGTGGTACCAGCGCCGCCGTCGGTCACGCCGCAGCAGCCGCGGTCGGGCTCGCCTTACTAATCTAAGCGGCTATTTTACGCCGCTACGGCGCTGCAGTTCGCTGTGCAGAACGCCCTCCCGGGCCACGCGGTCGGTCACCACGCGCACATCGCGCAGCACGGGCCGGGTTTCCTGCAGCACGTAATTCAGGTTCTCGGCCGCCTGGTTCAGGTTGTGGTACAGGTCCTGGTCGTTCAGCAACATACCCAACGAGCCCTGCGATTGGCTGATCGAGCGGGTGAATTGGGTCAGCTCGTCGAGCAGCGAGTTGAAGCGGCTGCTGGCCTGTTGAATGTTGCCGACGATTTCTTCGCCCCGTTCGCCGAGCGGCCGGGTGAGACCCTCGAAGTTGGTCAGATTTCGTTCGAGGCTGGCGATCGACTGCTGTGCCTGCTTGATCGTGTCGCGAAAGTCCTGCAGCACGGCCGGGAATTCCTTGATCGTGGCGCGCAGGTTTTCCTGGAGCTCTTCGTCGCCCAGCACCTGCCGGGCGCCGCCGGCTGCCGATTCGACGCTGCCCAGCGTTACCTCGAGCTTGTCGGCCACGCGTGAGAACTGCTCGCGATTGCCTTCGACCAGGTCGGCCACTTCGCCGGCCAGACGACCGATCTGATCGCTGGTCCGCGCGATCGACGTAATCGCCGACGTCAGGTCGCCTTCGATGTTGCCCAACACCGCCAAGGGATCGCTGGTCACGCTGCCGGCGATGATCGAGTTCGGCGGGATGATCTGGTCTTTCAGCTTGGGATCGCGCAGCTTGCTGTCGTCGACCACGGTGAATTCCAAGGCACCGTCGCCGAGCAAGGTCGACGTGATGCGCGGCCGGTCGTTGCCGTGCAGCTTGACGTTCGAATAGATCTCGGCGCGGACGTTGACGCTGCCGTCATCGGCGAACCAGGTCCGCGTGACGCGGCCGATGAGAATGCCGCTCTTGCGCACAGGCGTATCGGCCGTGACGCCGGGAGCCTGCCGGAAATTCATGACGATCGGGTACGTGCTCAGCCCGAGTGTCGGCCGGCCGCCGAGCAACACGACGAGAATCGCCGTGATGCCCAACGTGGCGAGCACCATCACCCCGACACGAAATTGTACGACGCGATCATCCATGACTATTCGATTCTACGCGGCCCAGGGGCGGCGGGATCGCGCCCGCTGCCATGACCCGTGTCTCCCCGATGCGCTGACAGCAATGCCGGCGCCAGGGAAGCGTGCATTCAGGTGCCGACCTGCTCCAGGGATTGCATTTGGCTCTCGCTCATTTCCATCAATCGCTCGCCGGCTTCACCTCGTACAAACTGCCCGACGCGCCGGTCCGCGGCGCGATCGATTTCGCGCGGGCGATCGTCAAAGATCACCTGCGACTCGTCCGGGCGCAGCCGTGCCAGCGGGTACAGCATGACAATCCGGTCAGCCACCTTGCGGGCCGAGTGCATGTCGTGCGTTACGATCACGCTCGTCACCGGGTTGTTTTCTTTCGTGCGGATCATCAGCTCGTTGATGACGTCGCTCATGATCGGGTCGAGCCCCGTCGTCGGCTCATCGTAGAGAATGATCTCGGGCTCGAGCACCAGCGCGCGGGCCAGGCCCACGCGTTTGCGCATGCCGCCGGACAACTCGGCCGGCTTCTTGTTGCGCACAGCGAGCGGCAGGCCCACCTCGGTCAGCCGGGAATTGACGACCTCGCTGATCTGGCGATCGCTCTTCGAGGTGTGTTGGCGCAACGGAAAGGCGACGTTCTGTGCCACGCTCATGCTGTCGAACAGCGCCGCGCCCTGGAACACGAAGCCGAAGCGCATGCGCTGCTCGGTGAGTTCGCGATCGGCCAAGCGGTTCAGATTGCGTCCGTCGAACAACACCTCGCCGGACGTCGGTCGCACCAGGCCGATGATCGTCTTCATCAGCACGGTCTTGCCGCAGCCGCTCTCGCCGATGACCGCCAAGGTCTGTCCGCGCGGAATCCCCAGGTCAATCTTGCGCAGCACCGGCTGCCGTCCAAACGTGACATGCAGATCGCGGATTTCCACGAGTGGGCGTTCGTCGGTTGAGTGCGGTGTGTGCATGGCGAAGTGCCCTGGAGGACCGGTTCAGATCAGTTTGCCGGCCTCGGGCCACAGCGTGTAGTAAATGCCGTTCAGGAGGATGCCCAGACCCAGGTCCAACAGCAGGATGACGACGAACGAATAGACGAATGCGCCGGTCGCGGCACGGCCCACGCCTTCGGCGCCCGGATCGCAATTGAAGCCCCGGTGGCAACTGATCAGGGCAATGGCCGCCCCGAACGACAGGCTCTTGAATACGCCGGCAAACAGGTCGAACACGCCGACCAGCTTGTGCGTGTTGCTCCAATAGTGGTGCGAGTCGATCCCCAGGAGGATGCTGCTGTAAAAGAAGCCGCCGACGATGCCCATGAAGTCGGCCATGATCGTCAGCGACGGGATCAGCACGAGGCAGCCCAGGAAACGCGGCACGACGAGGTAATGGATCGGGTTGGCGCCCATGCTGGCCAGCGCGTCGATCTGTTCGGTGACTCGCATCGTGCCCAACTCGGCGGCCATCGCGCTGCCGACGCGCCCAGCGAGCATCGTGGCCGCCAGCACGGGGCCCAGCTCGCGGACGAGCGTCAGATTGATCACCGCGCCCAGGCGAGTTTCCATGCCGATCAAGCGGAATTGGTCGTAGCTTTGCACGGCGAGCACCATGCCGATGAACGTGCCCGTCAACGCAATCACCGGGAGACTGAGCACGCCGATCTGGTAGAAATTCGGCAGCAATGTCTCGCGGCAGGGCAGCCGTGTGAGCAGCCAGACGCAGGTCCGCATGATGAAGACCGAAACGTCGCCGATCGCGGCCACCCAGTTGAGCAGCAGCTCGCCGAACCGCGCAATCCAATCGATCGTGGCCTGAATCGGCTGCCACGAAGCGGCGGTACTGGGCGGAGAGCGGCGGGCAGTGGCCATGGTTCACCAGCAGTGCATGCAGGCACGGGCGCACTCCGGGCGCGCCGGTCCCTAGTTTCGACACGACATCCCGGGGTCTTGAATCGATCGTAACGATTCTTGCGACTTGGGCGAATGACCCGTTGAGGTAAGGCGCGAAAACCTTGCCGGCGCAAGCAACAGGCCGCCCGACATTTCGCCGGGCGGCCTGATGAGTGTCCGCTGGTGAGGAGCGCGGGCGCCCGGGGTCAGCCTTGGGCGGGCGGATTGCTGGCAGTGCCTTCACCGCCCCCGGTGCCGGCGGTGGCCACGGCCTCGGCCGGCTCGCCGACCGAGCCGATGAATTGCAGTTGCTTGCGTCCGCCGACTTCCTTGATGTCGACCGTCACCCGATCTTTCCCTTGGAATTCGCCCTTGAGCAGCTCTTCAGAGAGCGGGTCTTCGACGTAATTCTCGATCGCGCGACGCAAGGGCCGTGCGCCGAAGTCGAGGTTCGAGCCCTTCTTGATCAGGAACTGCTTGGCCTCGTCGGTCAGCGTGAGCGAAATACCGCGCTCGGACAGACGTTGCCGGACCTTGGACAACTCCATGTCGATGACTTCCTTCAAGTCCTCAGGCGCCAGGTGACGGAACACGATCACGTCGTCCACGCGGTTGAGGAACTCGGGCCGGAACACGCGCTCGATCCGCTCGTTCACGCGTTCCTTCATGCTGTCGTACGAGGCGTCGTTGTCGGGCCGTTGGAAGCCGAAGGACGACTCGTTCTTGATCGCCTCGGCACCGGCGTTGGTGGTCATGATGATGATCGTGTTGCGGAAGTCGACATTGCGGCCGAAGCTGTCCGTCAACCGGCCCTCTTCCATGACCTGTAGCAACATGTTGAACACGTCGGGATGGGCCTTCTCGATCTCGTCGAGCAGCACGACCGCGTACGGCCGGCGCCGAATCTTCTCGGTCAATTGACCACCTTCTTCGAAGCCGACGTAGCCCGGCGGGGCGCCGATCAATCGGCTGACGTTGTGCTTCTCCATGTATTCGCTCATGTCGATCTGGATCAGCGCGTCTTCGTCGCCGAACATGAATTCGGCCAGCGCCTTGGCCAGCAACGTTTTCCCGACGCCGGTCGGACCGGCGAAGATGAACGCCCCGGTGGGCCGCTTGGGATCCTTGAGCCCGCTGCGGCTGCGGCGCACGGCCTTGGCCACGCGTTCGACCGCCTGGTGCTGGCTCACGACCCGCTTGTGCAGGTCCTTTTCCATGTCCATGAGGCGCAGCGAATCTTCGGTGGTCATCCGCGTGAGCGGGATGCCGGTCATCTTCGAAACGACCTCGGCGATGACTTCCTCGTCGACCACGCCGTCGGCCTCGCGCGACTTGTCGCGCCATTCGCGGGTAATCGTCTGCTTCTTCTTCTTGAGCTTGTCGGCCTGATCGCGGAGCTGCGCGGCCCGCTCGAAGTCCTGATTGGCGACGGCCTCTTCCTTCTCCTTGTTCAGCCGTTCGACTTCTTCGTCGATCTCCTTGAGATCGGGCGGACGCGTCATCGCCCGCAGACGCACCCGCGCGCCGGCTTCGTCGATTACGTCGATGGCCTTGTCGGGCAGGCAGCGGCCGGTGATGTAACGGCCCGAGAGTTCGACGGCCGACTCAATCGCGTCGTCGGTGATTTGCACGCGGTGATGCGTCTCGTAACGATCGCGGAGCCCCTTGAGGATTTCGATCGTTTCGGCCTTGGTCGAGGGCTCGACCAGGATGATCTGGAAGCGGCGATCCAGCGCGCTGTCCTTCTCGATGTATTTGCGATACTCGTCGAGGGTCGTCGCGCCGATGCACTGGATTTCGCCGCGCGCCAAGGCGGGCTTGAGCACGTTCGAGGCGTCGATCGCCCCTTCGGCGCCGCCGGCGCCGACCAGCGTGTGCAGCTCGTCGATAAACAGGATCGTGTTCTTGGCCCGACGAACCTCGTTCATCACGGCCTTGATGCGTTCCTCGAATTGACCGCGATACTTCGTGCCGGCGACCATCATGGCCAGGTCGAGCACCACCACTCGGCGATCGGCCAGGATTTCGGGCACGTTGCCGTCGACGATGCGTTGTGCGAAGCCTTCGACGATCGCCGTCTTGCCGACGCCGGCCTCGCCCAGCAGTACGGGGTTGTTCTTCGTGCGGCGGCAGAGAATCTGGATCGCCCGTTCAATCTCCTTCTCGCGCCCGATCACGGGGTCGAGCTTGCTTTGCCGCGCGAGCTCGGTCAGGTCGCGGCCGAAGCTGTCCAAAGCGGGCGTCTTCGAGCGGCCGGCCTTCGACGATTCGCCAGTCTGGCCAGAGGCACCCGCGGCGCCCCCGCCCGGGTTGCGTTCGTTGCCTTCGCTCTCGATGCCGTGGCCGAGCAGATTCAACACCTCCTCGCGGACCTCTTCGAGCTTCAGGCCAAGATTCATCAACACCTGGGCGGCGACGCCTTCCTGCTCGCGCAGCAAGCCCAGCAGGATGTGCTCGGTGCCGACGTAGTTGTGGTTCAGGTTCCGCGCTTCCTCCATGGCGTACTCGATCACCTTCTTGGCGCGCGGCGTCTGCGGCAGCTTGCCCATGGTGACCATGTCGGGGCCGCTCTGCACGAGCTTCTCGACCTCGAGACGGATCTTGCGCAGATCGACGTCGAGGTTCTTGAGCACGTTGGCGGCCACGCCACTGCCTTCCTTGATCAGGCCCAGCAGCACATGCTCGGTGCCGATGTATTCGTGGTTGAAGCGCTGCGCCTCCTGGTTGGCCAGTTGCATCACCTTGCGGGCGCGGTCGGTGAATCGTTCGTACATCGTCGTCTCCCTCTTCGCCTGCGGCACGGCGATCGCTCAAGCGTCTGCAGGTGCTTCAGGTATAGTGCGGATTGTTCGGATTGTGGGGCGGGCTGTCGAGTGCCTGACGGAGTGAGTTGGTGGGGTGTGGGGGTGGTATTGGATTGAACTAGGGGTGTTGTCAGTTTCTTACGGTTCCGCTTCCGCTTGGTTCATGGCGGGGGCCGTGTCGGTTGGCGTCACGCCTGGTTGAGCGCCGGGGGCGGCCACTTCCTCAAGTTGTCGGAACTCTTGGGCGATTTCCCAGCTCCATTTTTCGTGTCCCGGACAACCGCGGAGCCGCTCGAGTTGTGCGCGGGCCTGATCGTATCGGTAGGTGTGGCGGAAGAGCGTGGCCAGCAGCAGCCGCGCATCGCCGTCGTGGGGCGCCGCGACCAGCAGCCGGGCCAATAGCCCTTCGGCTTCGACCCAATGCCCCTGTAAGTATTGATCCAAGGACTGGCGGAACAAGTGCCGAACCGTTTCCGGGCGTCCGGCGCGGTGTTGTCGCCACCATCGCGCGGAAAGAACGGAGGAACCGATCCAAACGGCACCAACGGCCGTCCAAACCAAGAGCCGCGCCGAGGACGAGAGAAGTTCGGTCCAGACCAGCGTCGTAGCGAGTGCCAGATTGAGCAGAACGGCCGCCGCCAGGGCCAAAGCCAAGCCCGAGCGTTCTCCATCCCACCACAATTGCGGCAACCCGGGCCAGAGGTAGCTGACCCAGGTATGACCCCGCTCTTGCGTACCTTCCATCGGCTCCGTCCTTTACGCGCAGCTCGTACCGCTCCATCGGCTGCGGAATTCTACTCTTCGCGACCGGGGGGATCAAGGCAACCGTCTGGCATGCTTACACTTAGAAATAAGTGAGTCGCGACGTGCACGCCTACGCATCGACTGTGGTGTCGCGCGGTCGCGTCCCAGAGCGACGTCGGAGCACTCGGCGGTATCCTATTATCCAGCTCGCCTGACTTTCCAAGTTGCCACTGCGGACCCACAGCCCAGCATCAGCCGTCGTGTTGCCCCGTTCGATCACTCCCGCTGTCGAGCGTGCCCTGCAGGCCGCGTCCTGTTGGACACGTTCGCACTCGGCCGGCGAAATAGGCTCGCCCGAGTTGTTACTAGGGCTCTTGTCCGAGTCGGAATGCCGGGCAGCGCTTTGGCTTGACGAACGTGCGATCGACAGCGCGGCGGTCCTGCAACGCTGGCCCGATCTCGTGCAGGTGCCCCCGCGCCTTGGTGTTACGCCGGATACCACAGCGGTTCGCGGGGTCTTTCGCGCAGCCATTTTGTGGTTAGGTCAGCAGGCCACCGACGAGGCTTGGGCCACGGAGCATTTGCTCCTGGGCATCGTAGCCAGCGAGGACGAAACGGCCCTTTGGCTGGCCGATGCCGGGTTTGCCGCGGACGAACTTGCCCGGCGGATTGGCAGCCGCTATCACGACGCCGAACTCGAACCGGCCTTGTCGCAGCCGCTCATGCTCGATTCCCCGGCGCCGGAGTCGGGCAACACCGCCTTGCGGATCATCGACGCGGCGGCCAACCGTGCCCGCGAAGGGCTGCGCGTGGTCGAGGACTATGCCCGGTTTGGGCTCGACGATCGATTTCTCACCGGCGAGCTCAAACGACTGCGGCACGATCTCGCGGCGGCGCTCGAGGCGTGGGGACCGCGCGATCTGCTGGCCAACCGCGAGACGCGGCAGGATGTCGGCACGACGGTCAGCACACCCGGCGAGTTGCTCCGCTCGGATGTCGCCGCGGTGCTCGTCAGCAATTTCAAGCGCATTGAAGAAGCACTGCGCAGCTTGGAGGAATATGGGAAGCTGACCGCGCCGGCTGCGGCCGCAGCCTGTGAGTCGCTGCGCTACCGCGCCTACACCCTGGAAAAGGCCCTGCTGACGACGCACGATGCCCGGCAAAGACTGGCCGCAGCGCGGTTGTACGTGCTGACCGACGGTGCGGCGTCCGCGGAGTCGTTCGCCGACCGAGTCGCTCTGCTCGTCGCGGTGGGCGTTGGCTGCGTCCAGTTGCGCGCCAAGGACTTAGACGATCGCGAGCTGCTGGCGCGCGCCCAGATATTGCGCGAGCTGACCCGTGACGCCGACACCTTGGCGATCGTCAACGACCGTGCCGACATCTCGCGACTGGCTCGTGCCGATGGCGTGCACCTCGGACAAGAGGACTTGTCCGTGAAGGACGCGAGGAACGTCGTCGGTCCGCGCTGCATGATCGGCGTTTCCACGCATTCGATCGAGCAGGCGCGCGCAGCGGTGCTCGACGGCGCCGATTACATTGGCGTGGGGCCAACCTTTGCGTCGACGACCAAGAGTTTTGCTGCATTCACGGGCCTGGAGCTGCTGGTGGCGGTCGCCGCGGAGCTTGGCTTGCCGGCATTTGCCATTGGCGGCATCGACGCGGCGAATCTCGACCAGGTGCTACAGACCGGCATTGTGCGGGTCGCCGTGAGCGGGGCGATCTGGAACGCCGCTGACCCGCGTGCTGCGGCCGCGGCGCTGACCGCACGCCTGGCGGCGGCGGCCGATCAGCCGACGTCGCCCAGTTCGAGCACGCGCCCGTAGCGAACCAGCACCATTTTGCGCAGCCGCTCGTGTTCGGGCCTCGCGAGACCGGGATCGGCCGCCACCAGATCGAGCGCATCGCGCCGCGCCTCGGTCAGCAGTTCGGTATCGCGCTCGAGATCGGCAATCCGTAGCGGCGGTACGCCGTGTTGGCGCGTGCCCAGCAGGTCGCCGGGTCCGCGGAGGCGGAAGTCGAGCTCGGCCAACTCGAAGCCGTCGGTCGTCTTGACGAAGGCATCGAGCCGCTGGCGGCCTTCGTCGGTCGTCGGATCGGCGAACACGCAGCAATAACCGGGAAAAGAACCGCGGCTGACGCGGCCGCGCAATTGGTGCAGTTGCGACAGGCCAAACCGTTCGCCGGCTTCGATCGTCATCAGCGTGGCGTTCGGCACATCGACGCCGACTTCGATGACCGTCGTCGACACGAGCACTTGCGTGCGGCCGGCTGCGAACGATTCCATGACGGCCTCTTTTTCCGGCGCGGTCATTCGACCGTGGATCATGCCCACGCGAAAGGCCGCCAACTCGCCGTCGGTCAGTTCCTCGTAAAGCGTTTCGACGCTCTTGGCTTCGAGCTCGTCCGACTCGTCGACCAGCGGTGCGACGACGTAGCCCTGGCGTCCGGTGCGCAGTTGCTTGCGGACGAATTCCCACCACGGCGCGCGCTGCTCGGCCGTGGCCAGGTAGGTGTGCACCGGCTGCCGCCCCGGCGGCGCCTGGCGCAAGGTCGAGACGTCGAGATCGCCGAACAGGGTCATCGCGATCGTCCGCGGGATGGGTGTGGCCGTCATGACCAGGTAATGCGGATCAGGCCCCGCTTGTTTCAAACTGGCCCGCTGCAGGACGCCGAATTTGTGCTGCTCGTCGATCACCACGAGGCCCAACCGCGAAAACAGCACCTCGCCTTGCACGATCGCTTGGGTACCCACCAGGAGCTGGATTTCGCCCGCAGCGACTGCTGCGAGCACGGCCGCGCGCCGTGCCGCAGGCAACGACCCCAGGAGCAGCCCGCAGCGCACCTGGCTGCCGGCCAGCAAGCGTTCGAGGTTGCGAAAATGCTGGCGCGCGAGGACCTCGGTCGGCGCCATGAGCGCCGCCTGGTGCCCATGCGCCACGGTCAGGAGCATCGCGTATACGGCCACGACCGTCTTGCCCGAGCCGACGTCCCCTTGGAGCAGTCGATTCATCGGTACCGTTTGGGCCATGTCGCGCGCGATGTCGGCAATCGCCTGCTGCTGGTCGGCCGTGAGTTCGAAGTCGAACCGCCGGCGTATCCGCGCGTCGATCCGCGCGTCGGCCGGCAAGGCCGGGGCGATGCGCGTGTCGTGCAACTGGCGTCGCTTGACGGCCAGCGCCAATTGCAAGACCAGCAACTCCTGATAGATGAACCGCCGGCGCGCCCGGGCCAGCGACTCCTGCGAAGTGGGAAAATGCACCTCGTACAACGCCTCGCGCAGCGGCGCGAGCCAATGTGCCTGGAGATATTCGGGCGGAAAGACCTCGTCGAGCACTTCGACGCCCTGCGCGAGTACGCCCTCGACGATCCGCCGTAGCTGGCCTTGGTTCAGCCCTTCAGTCAGCGGATAGACGGGCAGGATGCGTCCGCGCGGTGTGTCGTCGTCGTCGATCCACTGGATGCGCGGGTGGACCATCTCCCAGCGGTTTTCGCGCAGCCGAGGCTTGCCCGAGAACATGACCTGTTGCCCGACCTGAAAGCGCTCGCGCAGGTAAGGCAGGTTGAACCACAGGGCCCGCATCAAGCCACGCTCGTCGCGCAAGAGCACCGAAAGCACACTCCGGCCGCCGCGCGTGATCTTTGCATCGATGTCTTCGACGTGCCCCAAGACACTGACCAGCACGTCCTCTTCGAGCTGATCGAGCCGCCGCAAATCGCTCAGATCCTGGTAATCGCGAGGGAAAAAGAACAGCACGTCGAGAGCCGTGCGCAGACCGAGCCGCTCGAAAAGAAACGCTCGCCGAGGCCCCACGCCTTTGAGGAATTGAACGGGGGTGGCGAGTAGATCGGCCGCCGAGCGCGGCTCCAGCGGCGGCTCGGGGGTCGTGCGTGGATCCGGTTCCATGGTCCCTTCAATGTACCGCCCCGGGCGTCTACCCGGGACGGTACACGAAGGTCGATCCGGGCAACGCCGTTCATGCCTGGCCGGGCGTGTTGGTGCGGACGATCACCAGTTCGCAGACCCGGCCTTGCTTGATCCGCACGGCGATGCCGGCTTCGCGGTAGTAGCGGTAGGGCGTTTCGGCGTCGAACAAGAAGGTTCGTTCGGCGCGCCACTCGGTGCCCAACAGGGCCTCGAGCTCTTGGGCCGACATGCCGACGTGTAGCTGCGCCTCGCCGCCGCCCAGGCCCGACTGCTGCAGCGTGATGGCCGGGGCCGCTTCGTCGCGCAGAATCACCGCCAGCACCTCGTTGGTCGTGAGTAGCTCGATGCCGTAGTTCGCATAACCGCGTAGCGCCAACGATGTGCCCCGCAGCAGCGAAGTGGTCGAGTCGGCGGCGCCGAGGGCCTGTTCGACGTGCGCGGTCAAGTCGGCCAGGGAAACCAGGCGCCCTTCGCCCAGGTCGATCGTCGACACCGGCCGCCAGGTATTTCGCTCGCGTCGCGTCAACTCTTCCACGGACTTGCCCGGCAGGCCGAGTGAGTTGGATAGCTTGACATATTGCTCATAGGCGACGTTCCAGAAGACGTTCTCGGGACGAATCGTGCTCAAGTACGACTCGAACAGCCGCAGCGCGGCGCGTCTCTCGTCGGCCTGGCCCGTGACGGCCAGGACACGCGCAAGGTTCAGTTCGAGAGCCGCCTCGAGCGTGTGATAGCTGCTCTCCGAGGGAGCAAACTCCCGGGTGGCCTGCACCGCCAGCAGGGCTTGCTCGACGAGCCTCGGATCGCCGTCCGGGCGGCCGGCCGTGGCATTCACGAGGATCGCGGCGCGCACCAACGGGTCGATCGACTCGAACTTGCCGCTGGCCAGCGTGCTGAGCACCTCGCTAAACAATCGCTCGGCCTGACCCACGTCCTTGCCCTCCGGCGAGACGAGATAGGCCACGGCCAGGTTGGCTTTGACCAGCAACAAATCGTCGCGGAGCACGAGCGCTTGGCGCATCGCGCCGACGGCCTCGAACCACAATTCGGTGACGTCTTTGCCGCGGTCGATCTCGGCCTCGAGCTGCTCGGCCGCATGATAGAAGCCGCCGACGACGAGATGACCGATATCGAAGTCGCGCAGATCGTCGGCCGCCAACTGTTCGCAGTATTGCATCAACAAGGCGTATCCAAGGTTGGCGTAGCCCTCGTGGCATTTGGGAAACGCCTGGACGACGCGGCGGAAACAGGCCTCGGCCAGGGCATATTGCTCCGTTTCGAGGAAGAACACGCCGTCGCGGAAAGTGGCCATCGACCGCCAGAGCAACTGCTGGTTCTCGTCGCTTTCAACCAGCTCGCAGCGCGCTTCCCAGGCGGGGTGGTCCTTGGTCAGGCCCTCAGGGCTGCTGTATTGGCGGTACTGGCGCCGGCTGTTGCGCATGTTCATGCGCAGCTTCTCGATATCGAAGCGCGCCTCGAGTGCCTTCTGCATGCCGAACAGATCGGCCTCAGATTCCATCTCACGGTCCGTGGCGCAGACCAACAACGGAATCTCGTGGCCGTCGAAGTGCTCGACGATCTTGCTGCCGCGGCGCGAATGGTCCAGCACCAGGTGACCCAACTCGTGGGCTATCGTGAAGGCCAACGCATCGGGGTCGAATTCGGCGATCAGCTCGATCTCGCCGGCATACACTCGGATTTGTGGCACGCGCTTGCCGTCGATGTACACGGGGCCGGCGTTGGCGTTGCAATCGTCGGAATCGATCACCACCAGGCGCGGCGGCCACTCGTCCCAGCCGCTGGGCCGTTCGACCACGGTCAGTAACTGATCGAGCACCTGCCGGCAGAGCTGTTCGTGCCGCGTCAGGTCCCGGGCCACGGCCGCACGCAGCGGACAGATCACCGTCAGGGTGAGAAGTGACAACAAGATCAATCGAATGGGAACGCAGCGCAGGGCAGACATGGCGGGCACCTCGGCGGCGGGTGGACTAGGGTGGGGGTCGGAACGGCCGGTCACACGAAACCTTGCCTTCCGAAACAACAGACGCCCCCCGGCCGCCGCGAGTTCCGCGATCGGGCAATTGCGGCCAGCAGGCCGAGAAAATGCCGGAAATTCAGCCGAGCTGTTCGGCCGGGACCGATGCCGCGGCCGGGCGGGCCAGCAGGCGGCGGGCAAGAGCCTGCAACCAATCTTCGCTCGGCGGGCCGAAGGGGCGGAACTTTTCCAGCCGTCCCTCGTCTTCAAAAAAGGCCAAGGCCCGGTAGCGCCCCAGTTGCGCCGCCGCCGGCGTGTCGATCAGCAGGCTCGAATCGGCGCCGCTCATCTGCAGCAGGATCCGCACCTCGAATTCCTTGAGCGCCTGTCTTTGTAGGGTGCGATTGAATCCGGCAAGCGTGTCGCACCATACCCACACGTGCAGGCCCCACTCCGGACCCTCGCGGAGGAGTTCGCTGAACTGCCGATCGGGCTTGGGGCCAGCGGCCTCGCTGCTGCGCGAAAAGCTGAACTCTTCCTCGGTGTGCCGCAACAGACGCAACCGCGCTAGGTCGAGCACGGCCAGGATGCGCGTCGGCCCGGCAGCACCCGCTTCTCGGCGCCGCGCCAGCTCATCGGCAAATTCTTGCAAGATGTTCTTGGCCCCGGCGGCCTCGACGTGGCGAATGCGCCGCGGCAGGCTGGCCGCCAAGCGCCGCGCGGTGGCGCCGATCGACGCCTCGTCCGCGCTGCCGTCGAGCAGAACCAGCGTCGGGTCGACTTCCGCCGTGTCGTCTTTGGCAGTCAACTGCGCGAGCAGGCTGGCCGCCGCCGCGCCGAGCATGCCGGCCACCGCCTCGTCGTTTTGTCCGAGCCACAACAAGTTGCCGCCGCTGCGCCGCCGGACGGTGACGCTCGTAGCCGCTTCGATCGCCAACGGCTCGCCGAGCAAGAGCCGCGGTGCCCGCGCTTCGCGCGCGGCGGCGCCGTCCAGCAGCTCACGAACCTCGTCGTTGTCTTCGAGGCTGGCCGGCCGGGCGCCTTCGAACACGATGGGCCTTGGCCGCGGCGCGCTTGGCCGCTCGGCCAGCAGCCGCTGGATCGCGGTCAAGTAGGCCTCGCGGCGCTCGTCGGCCAGCCAGACGATCTGGAACAAGTGGTTTCCCTCGAGCAATCCGCCGGCGTCGTTGTAGATCGCCTCACCCGGCCGCGCCAGCAGCCGCGCGGCCGTGTTGTCTTCGCCGAGGATCAGATGGGCGTCGTTCTCGCTGCATTGCAAAGCAATCCGCACGGCCATCTGCCCCAAAGTGCTGCGGGCCAGCGAATAGGCGCCGCCCAGCGTTTGCGAGCCGAGGTGCACGTGGATGCCGAAGGCGCGTCCCTGCCTGACCAACCGGTCGAGCAACAAGGAAGCCTCTTGCGAGATCTTGTCTTCCTCGGTGAAAAATTCCTGGAACTCGTCGACGATCAGCAAGATGCGCGGCAGGGTGTGTCCGGCATCGCGATAACCGCCCAGGTCTTGCACGCCGTGCTGGCGGAACAACTCGCCGCGCACCTGCATTTCGGCGTCGAGCCGTTGCATCACGCTGAGACCGAACTCGCGTTCGCTCTCGATGGCCACGACCCGGGCATGCGGCAGCCGGTGGGTGACGTAGGTCTTGAACTCGACCCCCTTCTTGAAGTCGATCAGATACAGTTCCAACTCGTCGGGACTATAGCGCAAAGCGGCATTGGTGATCAGCGCGTGCAGCAAGGTCGACTTGCCCGAGCCCGTCTTGCCGGCGATCAGGACGTGTTGCGAGGTGCCCTGCCCCAGCCTGAGCAGTTGCAACCGCGTGGCGCCGGCACGACCTAAGGGAACTTCAATCCCGCGGCGGCTGTCGCTCGCCCAGTAATCGCTTTCCGGCGGGGCCACGGCCTCGAACGGTACCTCGACGCGCCGCATGCCCAGCGCGGCGGCCCCGACGCGTTGCAGGATGTCGCGGCAGAGGTCGCTCGGAGGCAGATCGTCGATCGCTAGCCGCAGATCCTTGAAATCGGCGTCGTGCCAGGTCACTTCGTCGCCGGCGATCGTGAACACCGTGGCCTGCCGGCGCAATTCTGCCAGGTCGATGCCCGGCAGGTTCGGCAGCTTGGCGTCGACGCTCACCAGCGTCAGCACGCCGCAGCGCGGACCCGTCTGCGCAATATTGAGCAGCCGCCGGGCCGAGGCCTCGGTGAAGCCGGCTGGAAAGTTCGCCACGACCAGCACGCGAAACGGCTCGGCGATCTCGCCGGCGCGCAGGTTGTACTCTTCGATCGAGGCGAACTCCTCGCGGAGATACTTCTGGATGATCGTTTCCATGTGCTCGGTCAGATCGGCCAAGCGCTGGTCGATGTGCTGCGGCTCGGTCCAGATCCGGCTGGCGACGAGGGCCTCGTCGTGATCGGCCAGGTGCATGAACGTGGCGAAATTCTGACCCAGGCCGACCGGGTCGACAAACGTCAGTCGGACCTTGCCTGGCGGCAGCGCCGTGAGCAGCCGCAGCGTGAACAGGCGCAGCAGTTCGATCGCTCGCTGGCGTCCCTGACCCGATGCACGCACATACACCGACGATCCGCCCGGGAAATCCACGAGCGCCGGCAGGGTGAAGGAGGCCAGCGTTCCGCGATCGTCGCCGGGGCCCTGATCCGGTGGCGCTGCCTCGCCGACGATCGACAGATTGCCGAACCGCAGCGCAGGCGGCGAGCACTCGGGCGGCCGCCAACTGGGTGCGGCGATCGCGCTCCAATCGGGGCACGCGCGGTCGGCCGCTTCGCTGATGGCTGCCAATTCGTTCCGCGCCTCGGTCAGCGCTTGTTGCCATTGCCGCAAAGCCTGATCGCGGGCCGCGCGGTGGGCCAGACGCGCAGCGTCGAGCTCCGTGGTGTATCCCGAACGCGCGGCGGCCGCATCGCTTTGCCGGCGCGACTCGGCCGCAGCGAGCGTCTCCTGGTGCGTCTTTTGCGCCTCACGGCGATCAGCGTCGTGGCGCACTTGCAGCTCGTCGAGCCGCTGGCCGGCGGTGACCGTCAGTTGCGGCAGCTCTTGTTCCTCGCGCCGGCGACAACGTTCCAGGATCGGCTCGGCCTCGGACTTTGCACGGGTCGTCTCCGCGTCGCGTTGTTCGCGGCTCTCGGTCTTGCGACGGTCGTGCTGAGCCTCGGCCGCGGCCAAAAGGCGGCGACAGCAAGCCTCGGCGGCGCGGACTTCTGCCACGAGCGGCTCGCCGGCCGCGCGGTACTGTTGCCGGGCCACGGCGCGCAGCCAGAAATACATGCCCAGACCTGCCACGATGCTCGCGACCGATGCTCCGATGGCCCACGGTTGCGGCTGCCAGGCAGAAACCAGGCCGGCCAATGGGGTGATGACCAGCGCGGCAAGGAATACCATGCCGAACCAACCGAGCGATTGGACCGCGCGCGGCAGACGCAGCGACTGCAAGGTGTGCAAGTGTGCCTGCGCAGCCGACAGCGCCTCGTTCAGTCGATCGACGGTGGCCTCGTTGGCTGGCACGTCGGTTTCGCCGGCCGCGAGCGGCTCGGCCATCAGCGGCGCCACAGTTGCTTGTGCCGCCGCCTCGAGTTGCAGGGCCAAATTTCGCCGTTCTGCCAACCGTTGGCGCGAGGCCTCGAATTCGGACCCGAGGCGCTTCTTCATCGCGTCGTAAGTGGCCTGCGCCATCCACTTGGTCTCTTCGACCGCGCGTCGGGCCTTGTTCGTGTCGCGTTTGATCTTGCTGGTGAGCTTGTCGATGGCGTCGTGGCATTCGCGCTCGATCGCCTCGTGCTGACGCTCGAAGTTGGCGGCCAACGTCCGCTGCGTCGTGGCCAGCACGCTTTCGGCCAGCCCCAGGGCCGACCGATAGCGGTTTTCCGCCGCGGCCAGCATCTCGTCGCGCCGCTCGGTGATCTCACGCTCGGCGCGGCGCCACCCCGCGTCGGCCGACGACTCCAGCGTCCCGCACGCGCTCGCCAATTCGGTCAAGGCACGCAAGACGGCGCGTTCGCGCTCCACCAGGTTGGCCCGCGGTTCACCCGAGCTCACGGCGACTTACACTCCTCGTGGGCCTTGTTCAGCACCTCGGCCAGCCGCTCGACGGCCTGCAGCGTCGAAGCGACTTTGGGGACGATCGGGTCGAGACGCAGCCGCGCAAAATCGCGGCTGGCGGCGTCGTCCCAGTCTTCGCGGGTCGCGTCCCAGCGCAGTCTCAAGGTGCGAATCGCGTGGATCAGCCGACCGCGTCCGTCCTGCAGGCTCATAGTTCTTGCTCCTCGGCGTCAGCGGGTTTCGCGGCCACGGGCTCTGGGGCGCCCGGCTGTGCCAGGGTTGGCTGCGCTTCGTTCGGCAGGGACCGTTCGGCGGGTTGGGGGATTTCGGTACCGGGGACCGGCGCAGCCAGGTACTCGTTCAGGCGGGCCAGAATCCGGTCCAGGTGAGCGATCGCATCCGGCACTTCAATCGACACGACCGCGGCGAGCGTTTCGGCATGTGTGAAATAATCGCTCGCGGCCTGCTCGACGATGGGCAGCCACCGTCGCACGGCGGCCAGCGTCTCTTCCGCTTGCTCGAGGGCCCGCTTCGCGGCGGCCAGTACTTTCTTTTCCTGCAGGCACGAGGGCGTGCGGTTCGGATCGATCGTGGCCGTCATGCAGCGATGCAAATCGTTCTTGGCCTCGATCACCCGTTCCTCGCGGACGCGCACTTCGCGCTGCCAGCGTCCCACTTGCTCGTGCTTGAGCCATTTGAGAAAGTTCTGCACCTCGGCCCGGACGATAACGAGCGCCTGGTCGGCATCTTCGCGAAACAGGCAGAGCGCCGAGCGAAACGCTTCAAGGGCCGCGAGCGATTTGACCTCGGCCGTGCGGTTCATGAAACCCTGCTGCTGGAGCCGCGGTTAGCGCTGGCGCAAGTATTCTTCGAGTCGCTCGGCCTTGCGCAGCAGAAATGGAACGTGTTCTTCCGAGGCGGCTACGAACCGGCCGATGGATTGCAGCGCCTGCTGGAACTCGTCGGCGAATTTCTGATGCTCTTGATCTCGCCAAGACTCGCTCAACGAGCGGAACTGGCCGTGAAGCGCCGTCATCTGGGACTGCAGCTCGCCGTTGAATCGGCGCAAATTTTGCGCAAAGCGGCGCAGCTCGTTCGGATCGGCAATGGCTTGGGACATGAAAGACCTCTCCCCGCGCGCGGGGGGCGACCCAAGGAAAGAAAGCTCTGCTACCGGAAGAAAAGACGCCTCTCCCAGTTCAGTTTAGGCGCGCGGAGTGAGACTGTAAATGTTGCGGTCGGGTAGACCGGATCGTGCCGCTGCCACCGTCATTGCTTGAGTAACCAGACCTCGGCCACCTGCGGACCGCGGCCGGGCCCGCCGCGACCAGGCGGCGATTCGAACAGCAGCTCCAAGTGTCCCTCGGCGGTTGCCTCGTGCGGCACGTCAAACTCCACGGGCGAGAGCGGCCGTGGCTTGTCGATCCATGCGTGGATCGGCCTGGCCGGGTGTTCGGTCGACAGCCGCACCTGCACCTCGTCGTTGTCACCGCCGTAGACCACGCGGACGCGATACGCGGCCTGCGGGTCGAGTTCCTCGTAGCGCATCCGCAGCGGCTGCTCGTAGAGCGTGTCGAGGTGCGTACACCACGAGATGCGCCAGGTGGGGTCGTTTTCAAATCCGGTCGTCGGCCAGATCAGTGGATCGCGATAGCCCGGCTCGTGATCGACCTTGGGAAACACGACATGCGGCTGGCGGTTGGGGACCCCCAAATCGTCATAAAAACTTCCCGCGGGCGGCGAGTCCCAATGGACCAATTCGTCGATCCGCGCTCGACGCTCTGACTCGTCGGTAAGCGCGCGAATGGCCTTCAACTCGCGCCGCAGCCAGTTGCGGTTGTTCAAAGGCACGTCGACCGTATCGAGATTCGCGCCGCGGCCCACCTCGATGGCGTCGTACAACTTGACCGAAAGCTGCATGCGGATGCTTTGAAACAGCGCCTCGGCAAGTTGAAAGACGCGCGTCCGCAAGTCGCCGGCGACTGGAAAGGCCTCGGCCAACGCCAGGTGTTGTTCGGCCCGATCGAGTGTCGCGAGCGATTGACCCGGGGGTACGTCGGCCAATACCCGGCGGACTTCTTTTTCCCGGTCGCGTTCATAAGCCGCGCGGCGGGCGACGTAGGCATCGTAATAGGCCCGGTACAGCGGCTGGAGCAGGCGCCAATTGCGCCGCAAGGCCGGCGGCGCCGAACGCTCGATCGCCTGCCAGGTCTTGAGCGTGTCCTGGATGGTCTGCTCCGCGTGGGCCGCGTTGCGCCAATTGTCTTCCAGTTGTAAGAACGCCTGCGGCGGCGCGACGCCCTCGCCGAGAAAGTACCGGCCGTAGTCTTCGAGGATCTGCTCGACTTCGTACGCCGGGTCCCAACCTTTGAGCGACCAGACGATCTTGTTCACGTCGTCGTTGCAGCCCTCGGAATAGGTACCGAAGCCGATCGAGTAGTCGATCGTCTGAGCGAATATCGCCGCCTCGGCGCGCGGCCGCGGGTTGATCACTTCGCGGGCCTCGGTCCGGGCAAAGGCGACGTCCCAGTCGAGCACCGGGTACTGGCACCGCATGCTGTGCGTGATGTCGGGATACAACCGGATCGGATACCGGCGCGGCAATTGCTCGCGCAACTGTTGCACCGTGATGCGGGTCTGTGGGCCGAAGCCGATGCCCGTCAACCAGGTCGGCTCGGCGCGCAGCAACTCGAGCATTTCGGCGAACCACTCGCCGGTGAAGCTCTGGACGGTGACCCACATCTCAGCGCCGGGGTGCAGCTTGACGAGCTGCGCCGTTTGCGCCTCGAGCAGGCGCATCAATTCGCGCGGGCGCGTATGGCCGGGGTCGCCGCTGGGCACGAAGATCGCATCGACGCGCGGCAGGTGCTTGAGCACGGCGCCCCATTCCTCGACGCTCCGGGCAATCGCCGCGTCGGTCGAGTAGTCTTCGTCCATCGCCGGGTACCAGATCCAGACGTCGAGTCCCAGTTCGTCGCAGATCCGCGACATGCCGGCCATCATTTCCAACGGTGGCCGCGGAAAATGCGGGCTGTCGGCGTCGTCGTCCGAGCGTGGCGGGATCAATTCGATCATGTTCGAGCCGAACACCGCCAGATCGGCGATGTACCGCTCCCATTGATCGAGGTCCCAGGCGTCGTAACTGTTCGTCTTGGGGCGATAACCGAGTTGATGACCGCGAACCGCGTGGGCCGGCGCCGTGTCGTGCCGCATGTCGCCGGGCAACGAAACCTGGCCGGGCCGCATCCGCAGTTCGCGCAACAGCCGGCCGACGCCGAACAACACCCCGCGTTCGTCATTGCCGACCACCGCGATGCTCGCCGTGCGGTCGGACCGTTGGAGCGTGCGCAGCAGGTAGCCCTCGGGACGATCGTTGCCGCGGATTTCATTTTCCGGCAGCGCCGCCGAGAACTCGGCCAATTGTGCTCGTTGGCCGACGACGATGACGGCCTGGCGCGCGTCTTCCGGCCAGGTGTGTGCGACCGTCCAGCGGACGCGCGAGCGGGCCTCGACTTCGTCGAGCAAGAGCTTGACGGCCCGCTGCTGGCGCGGTGGAGATTGCGCCGGCACGACGACCACGGCTGCCGTCAGGTCGAGCGACGCCGCGTCGGCGGCTGCGGCCAACAAAGGAAGGAACAAACACCCCAGCACCAACCCGCCCAGTATCCGCATCGTAAGACACTCCCAATTCCGGCTGCCCGGGGGCAGTGTAATCGCCGCCCTGGGCGCTCGCGACCGAGGGTCGCCCGCGCAGCTCGCCCGCGTCTCGGGCCCGGCCGGTCGCTTGCATTGGGCGCCCAAACCGTCAACAACAACTTCGCTTCCCGTGGAAAGGAACCGATCGATGGACTGGGACCCCAAACGTTACCTGCAATTTGGCGATTATCGCACGCGGCCTGCCGCCGACCTGTTGGCGCGGATTCCTCTGGACGCGCCGCCCCGCGTGGTCGACCTCGGCTGTGGGCCGGGCAATTCGACCCGCCTGCTTGTCGAGCGCTGGCCGCAGGCCCAGGTGACCGGCGTCGACGCGTCGGCCGAGATGTTGACGTCGGCGCGGTCGGCCGACGATCTGCGCGGCGTGTGTTGGATCGAGTCGACCGCCGAAGCGTGGACACCCGACGCGCCGCCGGACGTGATCTTCTCGAACGCCATGTTGCAGTACGTCGCCGATCACGCGCGGTTCTTTCCCAAGTTGCTGGCCGCGCTCGCGCCCGGCGGCGTGCTGGCGATCCAGATCCCCTATCGCATGCCGGGCCAGAAGTGGGTCAACGAGCTGCACGCGGTCGCGGGCGAGGCGCCGTGGCGCGAGAAGTTCGACACGCTGTATTGGGGGCGCCCCGATGCCGCGCCCGCGGAGTATTACAACTACCTCGCCTCGCAGGCCGAGCAGGTCGACGTCTGGATGACGGAGTATCTGCACGTGCTCGAAGGCGACGACCCGGTGCTGCGCTGGACGCGCGGAACCGCGATGTTGCCGTTCTTGATGCGGCTCGAGGAGTCGGAGCGGCCCGAATTCGAGGCGCGCTATGCGGAGCGTCTGCGGGCCGCCTACCCTCGGCGCGACGATGGCCGGACCTTGTTCCCGTTCGTTCGGTTATTTCTTGTGGCCAGGGCCCGCGGAAACTAGGCTCATACGCGCAAGCGTCGGCGCTGTTTTTTTCCCGGAGGCTCCCATGCGTATGGCCCCTGTGCTGCTGTTCATCGCGACTCTGCTCGGAGCGACCGCCTGCCTGGCGGCCGAGCCCGAGCTGGTATCGGTCAAGAAGATCTGGGACGCCGGGCAGCACAATGCGTTCACCGACCTGGCGCGGTTTCGCGATGCCTGGTACTGCACTTTTCGCGAGGCGCAAGGTCACGTCGGCGGCGACGGCCTACTGCGCATCCTCCGTTCGGCGGACGGCGACACCTGGGAGTCGGCCGCGCTGCTGGAAGAAGCAGGCATCGACCTGCGCGACCCGAAACTGTGCATCACCAGCGATGGCCGGCTGATGGTCGTCGCCGGCGGGTCGGTTTATCGCGGCGACACGAAGCTGTTGGGCGCCCAGCCGCGGGTGTTCTTCTCGCCCGACGGCACGACCTGGACCCCGCCCCACCCGGTGCTGTCCGACGGGGATTGGTTGTGGCGCGTCACCTGGCACGAGGGCCGCGCCTATGGCGTGTCGTATCCGGCGGGGCCCAACGCGGGCGAACGCAAGTTCCCGGTGCTCTATGCGAGCGACGACGGCATCGACTATCAGCCGGTCGTCGAGTGGCAGCTTCGCGGCGAGGCGAACGAGACGACCCTGCGCTTTACGGCCGACGGCCAGATGGTGGCCCTGGTGCGCAGCGACGGAAAGGCGGCCCAGGGCTGGATCGGCAGCAGCCGGGCGCCCTATCGCGATTGGACCTGGCACGAGCTGCCCGAACGCTGTGGCGGGCCCGACTTCATCGTGCTCGACGACGGCCAGATGTGGGCGGCGGGCCGGCGCACGACGGGTCCGGCCTCGACGGTCGTGGCGCGGATGACGCTTTCGACCTACGAACCGCTGTTGACGCTACCGAGCGGAGGCGACACCAGCTACCCGGGCCTCGTCTTTCACGACGGATTGCTGTGGGTCAGCTACTACTCGTCGCACGAGGGCAAGACGAGTATCTATCTGGCGAAGGTCAAACTGCCGGAAAAGACGGCGGAGTAGCCGGGCAATACGAACGTCTGCGCGTGGCGCGGATTGTTGCCAAGCGGATTCACCGCTTGGCACCGAAGCAGCTCGCTTGAAACGCTTGTATGGCCGGGGAAGCCGCAACAACACGCCAGGTTCAAGCTTCTTGTCTTCCAACCGATGCTCGCGGAGCGGATGACCGATGAAGGTTCACGATCGTCTGCTCGCCAGGCAAGTTGAGATCGTGGACTCGCGCGGCGTGTGTCGGTGTTTGCTTGCCGCGTCGACAGACGACTTTGTGGATATCTCGCTGCGCGATCGACAAGGCGTCACGTGCCTGAGCTTGGCGATGGATGAGCAAGATCGGCCGAACATCACATTCTTTGCGAATTCGGGCGCCGTGATCCTTTCGGTGGGAGTTGGTTCGGCGGATCGCGCCGGGGTTACCATGTACGATTCGAATGGCAAGCCTGTGTTGTTGGCGTTCGTTGACAAGCAGGGCTCGTTCAAAATCGCGCGTCCGCGCAAGGCGGACGCTCAAAGCGTTGCGCGGCGCAGGTCAAAAACGGCCCCGAAAGAAATGGCTGCGAAGAAGGCCTTGAACAGGAAGCCGACAAGGAGGGCTGCCAAGGGCCGAACCGCAAGAAAATCGTCGTAGGATTTTGTTGAGACCTGGTCGGCACTACAGATACCGCTGATACGCCGCTACGGCCAGTTCGTCGCAGCGTTCGTTCTCGGGGTGGCCGCTGTGGCCGGCGACGTGGGTGAACGTCAGTCGGTGCTGGGCCACGAGCTCGTCGAGCTTGCGCCACAGGTCTTCGTTCTTGACCGGTACCAGCCGCTTGCCGTCGCGGCGCTGCCAGTCGTTGGCCTTCCACTTGGCCATCCATTCGGTGAGCCCCTTGCCGACATAGTTGCTGTCGGTGACCAACTCGACCCGCGCAGGGCGCGTCAGCGCCTCGAGCCCACGGACCACCGCGGTCAGCTCCATGCGGTTATTGGTCGTTTCTTCCTCGGCGCCCGATTGCTCGACTTCCTTCCCCGAGCCGGGATGCCGGAGGATGTAAGCCCAGCCGCCCGGGCCGGGATTGCCGCTGCAGGCCCCGTCGGTAAAGAGCACCACTTCCGAGTCGGGAGCCGCCTTGTTCTGCTTCGCCATCCTGGTTCCGCCTGCCGCATCAATGGGGAAAACACATCACGCGGCTACGAATGAAGTCGAAGCAGGGGTCGGCTGTCAAGTCGCCGCCGGCGCGCCTGCGGCAAAATCGGTGCGGCGCGGCCGGGTGAGCGCGTCGAGATCCAAGTCGCCGCTCGGTGCCGGCGGCGTCGAACCGTCGGGCAATTGCCACGGCAAACGCACGGTGAACGTGCTCCCTTTGCCCAATTCGCTTTCGACCGACACGTCACCCCCCAGTAGCCGGCACAATTCGCGGACGATCGACAGGCCCAATCCCGTGCCGGAATACTCGCGGGTCATCGCGTCGCCGCCGGGCATGGCGGTGCGCCCTTGCCGGAATTTTTCGAAGATGGCGACCTGGTCTTCCTCGGCGATGCCGACGCCCGTGTCGCTCACGACGAGCAACAGTTGCCCGTCGGGAGCGCGGCGGGTGCGGACCTCGATGCGCCCCCCCTCGGGCGTGAATTTCACGGCGTTCGACAGCAGGTTGTTCAAGATCTGCTGCACCTTGCCGCGGTCCTGCCACAGCGGCGGCAGGCCCGGGGCCATGTCGACCAGCAAGTCGATGTTGCGCTTCTCGGCCAGCGGCCGGGCCATGTCGCACTGCGACTGCACGACCGACTCGACGGCGAATTCGCAGGGGCGGAGGTCCATTTTTCCGGCTTCGATCTTGGCCAGATCGAGGATGTCGTTGATCAAGTCGAGCAGCATCTTGCCGGACTTCTGGATGTTCTGTACGAACCGCTGCTGCTTCTCTTCGAGCTTGCCACCGGTGACGAGCACGTCGCTGAAGCCGAGGATGCTGTTGAGCGGCGTACGCAGCTCGTGGCTCATCGTGGCCAGGAAGTCGCTCTTGAGCCGGTTCAACTCGAACAACTGCAGGTTCATCCGCGCCAGCTCGTCGACCTTGGCGTCGAGGTCGGCATTGACGTGCCGCAGCTCCTGTTGCGCTTCGACGAGATAGCGCAGCATGCGGTTGAAGGCCAGGCCGAGCTGCTCGAACTCGTCGCCGGTGCGAATCTCGGCGCGCGTTTCGACGTTGCCGCGGCTGATCGCGTCGCTGACGTCTTTCAAGTGGCCCAGCGGCTTGACGATCACGTAGCGCACGATGACCCACGAGGCGACCATCGCCAGGAACACGGTGAGGATCGCCGTGAACAACAGAAATCCGCGGTTCCGCTCCAGGTCGAGCTGCGTGGGCCCGGTCGGAATCCGCACCTGCATCACCCGCAGCAGGTCGCCGGAGGCCAGGTTCGGATTCGGATCGGTCACCTTGTGGCAATGCACGCAGGTGCTCGTAGCGCGAATCGCCTGGTAATACTGATACTCGGTGCCGTTGGCCACGAGCCGCGACGACCATTCGATCTGCGGCTCGTCCGGGGGCGGCTGGCCGGGGGCTGTGGGCTTGGGCGGCGCGGGGGGCGGCGCCTTGATGAACTGCTCGACCAGGGCCCATTCGAAACCGTCGCCCGGTTGCCCTTCGGAAACACCCTGGCCCGGGTTGCTGCTCGGCGGACGAATCGCGCGGAACGAGTATTCCTGGTTCTGCAGCCGCTGGCCCATGCTCTTGACGAACAGCGCGTCTTCGCCGTCCTGCGAGCGGGCATCGATCGTCTCCCAGTGCTTGAGCACGAGGATCGTGTCGACCAGCAGCCGACCCTTGTAGTAGTTCTGCTTGTAGACCAGGTCTTCGGTCAGCCGGCCGTAGAACCAGAAGCTGCCCATGATCAGCAGCAACAGGCAGAGCCCGAACAGGAGGCGACATTTGCGCTCCAGGTTCGTCTCGCCGAGGACGTGTTTAAGCGATCGATACGACATGATCGGACCGTGGCAGCGCAGACCCGCGGATGCGAGCGAATTCTAGGACCCGCGGCACGCACGGGCCAAGATCAATCGCCCGCGGCCGCGCACCGCCGCTTACAGCATACCCAGCGGATCGACGTCGGCGATCCACAACACGTCGTCCGGCGGCGTCAAGCGCTCGGCCACCGTGCTGACAGCTTGGCGCAACGGCAAGCCCTCGGGCCCGTGGAGATGGATCTGGTGGCGATAGTCGCCGCGCAGCCGGGCAATCGGCGCCGGCGCCGGGCCGAGCACGCGATAGGCCTCGCCCAGGGGCGCCAACTCGCTGCGTAGCTGCTCGGCCAGCGTTTCGCCAAACTCGTGTACCAGGGTTTCGCTCGGACCGCGAATCACCAGCCGAATCAGCCGCCCGAACGGCGGATAGCCCAGCTGCTCGCGCTCGGGCAGCTCTTGCCGGGCGAAACGGCCGTAGTCGTGCGTCACGGCGGCCTGAATGGCGTAATGCTCCGGGCTCAGGGTTTGCACGAGCACGCGGCCGCCGCGATCGCTGCGCCCCGTCCGTCCCGCCACTTGCACGAGCAGTTGAAATGTTCGCTCGGCCGCGCGGAAATCGGGCAGGTGCAGCGCCATGTCGGCCTGCACGACGCCGACCAGCGTGACGTTGGGAAAATCGAGCCCCTTGGCGATCATCTGTGTGCCCAGCAAGATTCGCACGTCGCCCTCGCGAAACGCCGCGAGGACTTGTTCGTAGTGACCGGCCGATTGCATGGAGTCGGTATCCATGCGCGCGCATTTGACACCGGGAAAGCGTCCCCGAACTTCGTACTCGAGACGTTGCGTGCCGGTACCTGAGTAGCGAATGCCGGTCGCTTGGCACTCGGGACACTGGCGCGGCGCCGGCTGCCGGTAATCGCAGTGATGGCACATGGCCGTCTCGCCCTGCCGATGATGGGTCAGCGCGATGTCGCAATGCGGGCACTTGATCACCAGCCCGCAAGCGGGGCATTGAATGTGCGTCGAGAAGCCGCGGCGATTGAGCAGCAGGATGACCTGGCCCCCGTCGGCCAGGGCCTGGTCGATCTGCAGCCGCAGCGGCCGGCTCAGAATGCCAGGGCTGCGATGTTCGCGATCGGCCGTGCGCAAATCGACCGTCTTGACGACCGGCAGCGGTCGATCTTCGACGCGTCGCGGCAACTCGATGAGCTGGAACTCGCTGGTCACGCAGCGCTGCCAGCTTTCGAGCGAGGGGGTCGCCGAGCCGAGCACCAGCGGCAATCGCTCGGCGCGCGTCCGTTCGAGCGCGACCTCGCGGGCGTGGTAGCGCGGCGCCGTCTCTTGCTTGAACGTCGTCTCGTGTTCTTCGTCGATGATGATCAGGCCCAAGTGCGGCGTAGGCGCGAACACCGCGCTGCGCGCGCCGACGATCACTTCGACCTCGCCGGCTGCGATGCGCTGCCAATGGTGATTGCGCTCGACGTCGGTCAGGTGGCTGTGCAACACCGCCACGCGCGCAAATCGCTCGCGGAATCGCTGCAGCGTTTGCGGAGTGAGACTGATCTCGGGCACCAGCACGATCGCCTGGCGGCCGAAGCGGACGACTTCTTGAATCGCCTGGATGTAGACCTCGGTCTTGCCGCTGCCGGTCACCCCGTGCAGGAGAATGGTGCGTTGCTCGGCGGCATGCAACGCCGCGAGAATCGCTTCGAGCGCGCGCCGCTGGTCGGCATTGAGCACATGGTTCGGTCGCCGCTCGACGGGTACGTCGGTCGGCAGATGTTGTTCGATCCGCTCGCGGCGGGCCACGATCAGGCCCTTCTTGCGCAAGGCCTGGATCGGTCCGATCGTCGTACGGACAGCATGCGCGAGTTGTTGCGGTGTGAGCGGCTCGGCGGCGGTTGCCAGGTGGCGCAACGCTTGCAACTGCTTGGCCGGCAACTTGAGCTGTTCGAGCTGCGCCTGCGTCTCGGGAGCCAGGCTGAGCAAGACGGCCTCGCGCGTGCCGGCCTGGCCGCGCACGCCCGCCGGCACCACGGCCTCGAGCACCTGGGGCCATGGGCACAGGTAATACGCGGAGATCCACTGGGTCAGTCGCAGCATGGCCGGCGACAACAGGCTGCGGCGATCGACCACCCCGAGCAATTCCTTCAGCCGTCGCCGGGTGGACGATTGGGCATCGAGCGCCACGCAATAGCCCACGACGGGCCGGTCGCCTCGGCCCAGGGGCGCACGCACACGGCAACCGACTTGCAGACTCACCCGCAGACGGTCCGGCACGCGATAGTCCAACGGCTCGGGCGGGCCCGTGGGAAAGATCACCTGCGCGACGAGTTGGTCTTGTTCGGCATCGGCCTCCCATTGAGGCAGATCGTCGGCAAACAATCGTCCTTGCTGAGACATCCGCGTGGGGGTTCCTGCCTGGTGGTGCCGGCGCCGCGGCCAAGGTGCGAGTGTTCAAGTCGCGCCCGACGCGGTAAACTGCTTGCGCGATCGCGGCGCAGCGACGACCTCGAATATCACGCAGCGCCGCGGCGGCCACAAGCGTTCAGTTCTTGTGCATCCGCTCAGGGCTCGTGCACCACACCGATGCGCCTAGGAATTTTTGGCGGCACGTTCGATCCGGTCCACCTCGGCCATTTGATCCTGGCCGAGTGCTGTCGCGAGCAGGCACAATTGGACCAGGTCTGGTTCTTGCCCGCGGCGACTCCGCCCCACAAGCACGACCGCCCGATGACGCCGGCGGGCCAGCGCGTCGAGATGCTTGAGCTGGCCATCGGGGGACACCCGGCGTTCGGCGTTTCGCGGCTCGAGATCGACCGCGGCGGCGTCAGTTACACCGTCGATTCGCTCGTCGAGATCGGCCGACTGCACGCGCACGCCGAGTTGTTCTTTCTGATGGGCGCCGATTCGTTGGTCGATCTACCCCGCTGGCGAGAGCCGCGGCAGATTTGCTCGTTGGCGCTGCCGCTGGTCGTTCGCCGGCAAGGTCTGCCCGAGCCGGACCTCGACTGTTTGAACGAACTGGTCACGCCCGAGCGCTTGGCGCAGATTCGCGCGCATGCGGTCGAGATGCCGCTGGTGGGGATCAGCAGCAGCGACCTGCGCGAACGCGTCGCCGCGGGCCGCAGCATCCGGTTTCAAACGCCCCGCGCCGTCGAGGTCTATATCGAGACCCAGGCGCTCTATCGTCCCGAGAGCAAGTGACCACCGCATTCAGGCCGCCGGGCGCAGGCGCAGCCGCTCGACGAGCCGGGGGGACAGCTTGAGCACGACCGCGTCGGGCTGCTCGCGGAGTACCTCGCGCACGGACTCCAGATGGTCCTCGGGCGTCTGCGCGAGGTCGAGAAAGATCAGCTTGCGTCCGCGAATCTCGCAGGCGCCGCTACCGCTACCGCCGAGCCATTCCTGGCGCACGGTGTAGCCCAGGCGGCGAGCCTCGGCGAGCGCTTCGGCCAATAGGTCGATGGTGTGCATGGCGCAAGGCCGCGCAGCTGGCGCGCGGAACAACGCGGTCGAAGTCTTGCGGAATCGCAGGCGAATCGCTGGCCCCGCAGGATGGGGGCCACGGAAGATGTGCGGGCGGATTGTAGCGGTTCGCCGTTCAGGAGCGAAGCGCAACTCGTCGATACAAACCGAGGAGGCTCCGCGCCGCTGGCAAACGCGCTGGTTGCGCGGCCCGGTACGGTAATCTGGCGAGGATCGTCACGATGGCGGGCCCTGCAGACGACGGACTGTCGGCGCAAGAGCAGATCGCTGCTCTGAAAGCACAGCTTGCGCAGGCGCAGAAGCAGACGGCGCTCGGCGAGCTCCTGGGGACCACGACCCACGAGTTCAACAACGTCCTGATGACCATCATCAATTACGCCAAGATGGGCATGCGCCATCGCGACGACGCCACGCGCGACAAGGCCTTCGAAAAAATCCTGGCCGCCGGCCAACGGGCCGCGAAGATGACGACGAACATCCTGGGCATGGCGCGCAATCGCACCGGAGGCCAGGAACCGACCGACTTGTTGCCGCTGGTCCGCGACACGCTCGAACTGCTCGAGCGCGAGTTGCGCAAGTACCGGATTGCCGTCGATATCGATCTGGCCGAGGTGCCCAAGGCCTTGGTCAACGGCAACCAGATTCAACAGGTGCTGCTCAATCTGCTGATCAATGCCCGGCAGGCCATGCCCGAGGGTGGCCGCGTCGTCGTCCGCCTGGTTCACGACGAACGCCAGGACACGGTCGACCTCGTGGTGCGCGACTCGGGCTGTGGCATCCCGGCCGACAAGCTGCCGCGCATCTTCGAGCCGTATTTCACGACCAAGTCCGGGCCCGATGCCAGCGGCAAGGGCGGCACCGGCCTGGGGCTATCGATGTGCCGGGAGATCATCGAGGCTCATCGCGGGCGCATTCGCGTCGAGAGCACCGTAGGCAAGGGCACGCAGTTCACCCTCAAGCTACCCGTAGCTCGCCCGGCGACGGGTACCGATTTCGGTGTGACGGCGGTGCCATCAACCACGGAGCCGGTCGGCTGATCGGACCAACGGCGGCCGGCTTAGCGCCGGGCAAGAGCCCGCCGGGGCGGCGCCAGTTTACGCTGCAGATCCTGCAAGATTCGCTGCTCGAGCAGCGGATCGCGTCCCTGGGGAATCCAGCCCGTGTTGACCGGGATATCCCCGACTGGCTCGACGTAGCGCACGATCGAACTGTCGCTCCGAAACGCCGCTGCGCTGGCCGTGGCGAATTGCGGTCGCGCGATGTCGGCCAGTTCTTTGTAGACGGCCACGTCGACCAGGTAGCCGCTCTGATCGGGCAGCACGCGTACGATGGCCTGTCGGCGCATGGTCTGCAAGGTGCTCTCCACGCGGTTGTAGCCGCCCACCGAGTCGCTGCGCCAGGGCTCCAAGAGCGTCGCGCCGATCATCGGCCGCGTGGTCAACCGGCCCTCGGTAATCACATCGCCGACCATCCGTACCCGCTCTTCGCGATCGATGTCGAAATAGGTGTCGACCGAGTCGACCAGCTTGTCCCAAACCAAATTCGCGTCGGCGACGGGCACCAAGATGCGGCTCGGCGCCGGCGCGGCCGCGTTGACCAGTCCTGGAGCGGCATAGCCGGGCGGCGCGATCCCCGGCGGCGCCACCGGAGCGGGCGCAAGACCGGGAAAGATCCAGGCCACGGGCGCCGGCGGCGGTGCCTTGCACCCCGTCAATCCGTAAACGAACGCCAGCGCGCAGCACCACAGCATCCGGCGCATACCGGAGATGCGACGACCGGGGCCGCGCAGCGCGACGAGGTGATGGAGTAGAGCGTGCATTGCGCGAATGCGCAGGGGGGATGTGTTGACCGGGAAACAGGGTCCGGGCCGGCGAGAAGTCTGGCAATTTGGTCGCCGCGCTGCAAGGGCAATGCCGCAGCCTGGCCCGGGGAGCTAGCATACGCACGGCGGCGCGAACCCTTGCCGCCGCCCCGTTGTCGACCGGCGGGGACTTGGAGGGGCCAGGCAGCCGGCAGCAGGCGGATTCTTTGTGAGCACCACCGACACGAACGAGCCATGCTGGCAGCTAACGCTCACGGCGGGCGACGATTGCCTGCTGCGCCCGCTCCGGATCGACGACGCCGACGCCCTGCACGCGGCCGCGATGGATACCGTCGCCGAGCTGAGGCAGTGGTTCGACTGGTGCCATGTCGATTGGACCACGGCCGAGGCCCTGGCCGTGGTCGAGCACAACTTGCGCGAGCAGCAGTCGGGACGCAGCTACAACTTCGTCGCGGTCGACGCACATGGCCGCATTGTCGGCTCGACCTGGCTCAACCGCGTCGACGGCCAGCATCGGTTTTGCAACCTGGGCTATTGGGTACGCACGCCGTGCGCCGGGCGCGGCATCGCCACGCGGGCCGCGCAGCAACTGGCCCGCTGGGGCTTCGACCATTTGGGCCTGACGCGGATCGAAATCGTGGTCGACGTGGACAACGCAGCCAGCCATCGCGTGGCGACCAAGATCGGCGCGCGGCGCGAGGGACTGCTCCGCTGGCGATTAGTCCATCACGGACAGCCGCACGACGCGGTGATGTACTCGCTGCTGCCGCGCGATTTCGACGGCACGCTCCGTTGAGCGCAGTCCGGTCATCGGCGCGTGCCGGCCGGTGGTGGGCGCCTTGTTCGCCGAGCTACTCCTGCCCTGCTCCACCGGCGGGCTTCGCCTGCGCGGCGAGCGCCTCGGCGAGACCGGGCACATCCTGCGCTCCGGCCGGCACGGTGATCGACGCTCCGGCAAAGTCGCTGCCGATGGCCTCGTAGCGGCCGCCCAAGTGCTCGGCGAGGAACGCTTCTGCCACGGCAAAGAACGACAGATTGTTCTCGGGCCGGGCAAACCCGTGGCCCTCGTCGGGATAGAGCACGTACGTCACCGGGATCGATTTCTCCTGCATCGCCTTGACGATCTGGTCGCTCTCGGCCTGCTTGACGCGCGGATCGTTCGCGCCCTGGCCGATCAGCAGCGGCCGCTCGATGCGGTCGACGTGCGTCAACGGGCTGCGCTCGGTGAGAAACTTTTTGCCTTCCTCGGTGGTGAAATCGCCGACGCGATCCTTGAACATCTGCACGGCCGGCTGCCAGTACGGCGGTACCGTGGCCAGGAGCGTCAGGATGTTCGAGGGGCCGACGATATCGACGCCGCAGGCGAACACGTCGGGCGTGGCCGTCAGCCCGACAAGTGTGGCATAGCCGCCGTAGCTGCCGCCCATGATGGCGATGCGATCCTTGAGGGCGATCTTTTCGGCGACGGCCCAGCGGACCGCGTCGATCAGATCGTCGTGCATCTTGGCGCCCCATTGGCCGTTGCCGGCGTTGACAAATTCCTTGCCGAAGCCGGTCGATCCGCGGAAGTTGACGCTCAAGACGGCATAGCCACGGTTGGCCAGCAGCTGCTCGAGCGAACTGAAGCCCCAGTCGTCGCGCGACCAGGGGCCACCGTGCACCAGCAGAACCATCGGCAGCGCGGCCTGCGGCCGGCCATCGCCGTCCGGGTCGGTATGCTTCGGCAAACTCAGATAGCTGACCAAGTCGAGGCCATCGCGGGCCTTGATGACCACCGGGTGCATCTTGACCAGCGGCAGGCCCTCGAGGTCCTTGCGGTTAGTGAACAAGAACGTGGCCTTGTGCGCCGCGCGGTCATAGCGATAGTAGCGCACGGGACCGTTGTCCATCAGATATGCAACAATCCAGTGCTGGTCGTCGAGCGTGCGGCTGGTCACTTCGACGTCGCCGTCGGCGACGGTCTTCAGGTAGTCGAGATCGGCCTTCACCTGCGGGTCGAGAATTTGCCATTCTTTGCGGGTATAAGTGAACGCGACCGCTTGAATGTTCTTCTCGGTCGGATGGGCCATCACGCCGCCGACGTCGGCCTTGTCGTTGGCGGCCAGGACTTTGACTTCGTCGGTTTTCAGATCGACGATCGTCAGTGCGCCCGTATTGCGGCCGCGGCTGTCGATCATGTACAGCCGGTTGCCCGACTTGTCGAAGCCGGCTGGGCTCGTCGTGAGCGTGTCGGCCATGTCGATCTTGGTGAAATCCTTCCAACCGCCCTTGCCGTCCGGCTCCTGAACACTTTGACCGCCGTCAGGCGTGTACTTGATCGCCAGGCGGACGTGGTACTCGTCGTCGCTCAAGAAGCCGGCAAAACCGGGATTCTCCTGCAGCAACGCTCGCTTGCCCGTCGTGATGTTGACCCGGTAGATGTCGTGGAATTCCGGCTTGCGGTCGTTCAGGCCGATCAGGATTTCGTCGGGAAACTTGTGGCTCACGCCTTCGATTTGCGCGGCCACCTTTTCGAGCGGCGTCAGGTCGATCGTCTGACCCGAGTTCAGGTCGGTGCAGTAGATGTGCCAATCCTCGTCGCCGCCGGCATCCTGAGCGTAGAGAATGTGCCGGTTAGTGAACGCCCAAAAATAAGAGCGGATGCCGCGCTTGCGATCCTCGGTCACCGGCTTGGCCGCATCGGGATTGTCGATCGGACCGACCCAGACGTTCAGCACGCCATCGACCGGGGCCAGGTAGGCGAGCTGCTTGCCGTCGGGGCTGATGCGGGCCGCGGCCTTATCGGGATTGCCGAACAGCACGTCTCGGGCGATCAGTTCGGCCTGGCCGGGCAGCTTCGCGCCGGGACCAAGGGCCTGCGGCACCGTCCGCGGATTGGGCAATTCGTCGGCGGCGCAGGCGTCGCCACGATAGCCAAGCAGCGCAGTTCCCAGCATGACATAAGTCAGCGTCCATCGTCGTCGAAGCAAGTTCATCGCACCAAGCTCTCCGTGTTGGGCTAGATCCGCCGCTGCCGGCGGGAATTTGGGCCGTCCGTGGCGCCAACATATCGCAGGTCGCCGATCGAACGCAATTCTCGCCAGTCGAGCGCGTCGCCCTTCGTCAGCGCGCCGGGGCACTTGCAGCCCGTCAGACGAACCAATGCCAGTGATCGCGGAGCCAATCAAAAAATGAATCGCCCCAACGGTGACCACAGACGCCGCAAACGACGGCGCCGATGAGTATTGTGTCGCCAGGAAAGAAGGGTGTCTCGGGCAGGATCCAGATGCACGCCCCCAGCCCTGCCAGCGCGCCGATGAGCGCGCCGACCAGCACTCCTCGAACGGAATCGTTCATGGTCGAACCCGAGCCGCCGGTGATCGAGCGAGAATTCCACGCCTTTCGTGATTCGACGCCATAAGCCAATTCTTGGCGTGTTTTGTTTGCCATCGCCGCGGCAAATGGTATTGTCGACGTCAGCAGGACCGTACCGCTGGTTATGGGTCGTATTTGCGTTCCACTCGTTAGCGATTGGGAACGCAGACACATCCGTTTCACGCGGTTGATCGATTGGGCAGACAATCCGGCGGGCCCCTAGTCCGCCTCGTGGTCTCGCGAAAGTTCTGCCGCCGACCACAGCCCCAAGAGTTGGGGAAACGGTTGGGGAACCGAACGCCTTGCCGCGGCGGGTCGCTCGGTTCCCCGTCTTCTTGCGCCGCCCTGGCGCCTGGCTTGTTTCGCGCTATGCAAGCCGTTGCGATTTGGGTGCCCTTGGTTCGCAGGCTATCTTGCTGGCTCGACCGGCTGGGGTCGATCTGCTCTTGGGGGCGCGGCGGATGCCGAACAGGTTGGACGAATCTCGAGGCGCGCTGGCGCTCGACACGCAAGGCTGGGCCCGCGCGATCGGGCGCCGCGACGCCACTACGCCAACGTACGAACCGTTGGTACCCGTCGCCTTGGCGGCGATGCTCGGCATCGTATTCGATCGGGTCAGCCCGGTCGCGGGTGGGACAACATTGGCCGCTGCGGTCGGGTTATTGGGCGCTTGGGCCCTGGCCCGGCGTTCAAGCAGCGACCGTCTGGCGGCCTGGCTGCTGCTCGGAGCCGTGGCCGCGCTCGGCTGTGGTTGGCATCACCTGCGGTGGCAGCGGTTCGCGAGCGACGACATCGCCGGATTCGCAGCCCCGGCGGCACGCCCCGTGCTGGTGGAATTCGTAGCGCTCGAGCAATCGCGTCTGGTGCCTCCGGCCGCTTACGATCCCTTGCGCATTCGTCCGCGCGGCGAGCGTACGCGCGTGGCGGTGCGCGTGGTGTCGCTCCGCGATGGGCGATTGGTGCGCCCCGCGTCGGGCCGAGCGCTGCTGGAGATCGGCGACGCGGTACGCGAAATCTTGCCGGGAGATCGGTGGCGCGCATGGGCTCGGCTGTCTCGCCCAGGTCCGCCGGCGAATCCAGGCGAATTCGATTTCTCTGCGTATGCACGCGCCGATCGGCAACTGGCCCGTTTGTCAGTCGCTACGCGTGCATCACTCGTGCGCGTGGCTCCGGGCAGTCACTGGCGCCCGGCGCGGTGGATCGCCGCGGCTCGCCGGCAAGGCGACGGTTTCCTGCACACCGCCCTGCCGGCTCATCGAGCGACGTTGGCCAGCGCCTTGCTGCTCGGTTTACGGGAACAGGTGGGCGACGAACGCAGCGAGGCGTTCATGCGCACCGGCACGATTCACGTGTTGTCGATCTCCGGCATGCACGTCGGCATTCTGGCCGGGAGTTTGTTCGCGTTGCTGCGACTGGGTTGGCTGCCGCAGCGCACGGCCGTGGTGTTGATTGCCGCGATCACCTGCCTGTATGCCTGGCTCGCCGATGCCCAGCCGCCGGTGGTCCGCGCAGCGATCCTAGTGGTGATTGTCTGCCTGGCCGCAGGGCTGGGTAGGCAAGCCCTGTCGTTCAACTCGCTCGCGGCCGCGGCCCTAGTGGTCTTGGTGCTGAACCCCGCCGATTTGTTTCGCCTGGGACCGCAATTGTCGTTCGTGTGCGTGGCCAGCTTGGTGTGGTTCAGCCCGATGACGAGGATGCCGCCGCCACGCGATCCGTTGGATCGGCTCATCTGGGAAACGCGACCCTGGTCTGTGCGCTTGCCACGCGGCGTCGTCTGCTGGGCGTGGAGGCTCACGCTGCTCAGTTTTTGCGTCTGGCTGGTGACGCTACCGCTCGTCGCGGCACGGTTTCACCTGGTTTCCCCGCTCGCGCCGCTGCTGAACACGTTGCTTTGGTTGCCGGTCACGATATTGCTGCTCTCGGGCCTGTCAATGCTGGCCGCGGCCATCGTGCTGCCCGTTTTGGCAGTACCGTTTACGGCGCTTTGTGCCGGCAGCATCGCCGTGCTCGATCGCCTGGTTACCGTCGTGGCTGCCTGGCCACTGGATCACTATTGGGTTTCCGGCCCGCGCGAAGAGTGGCTCCCGGTCCTCTACGGCGCGTTGACCTGCTGGGCACTGCTACCACGCTGGCGGCCGGCGCGTTGGATGCGCTGGACGTTCGTGGCCGGCTGGCTGCTCGTGGCCTGGGTCTTGCCGGTGCCCTTGCCCGCCGGGATCGGCACGGGGAACGCCTGGCAACGCCCTGCTCCGCCGCAGGCCCTGCGGTGTACGTTTCTCTCCGTGGGGCATGGCTGCGCGGTCGTGCTCGAGATGCCCCATGGCGAGGCCTGGGTGTACGACATCGGTCAACTCGGTTCGCCGCGCCGCGCGACCGACGCGGTGTCGCAGTATCTCTGGACCACGCGCCGTCGCAAGGTGGATGCGTTGTGTCTGTCGCACGCCGACGTCGATCACTTCAACGGCGCACCCGAACTGCTTGAACGCTTCGAGGTCCGCCGGGTGTTCATCACGCCGTCGATGTTCGACGACTTCGGCCCGGCGCTGGTACCGCTGGATCAAGCGTTGCGGGCTCAGCGCCTGCGTCCCGAACCGGTCACGGCCGGGTGCGTGCTCTTGGCGGCGCCCGAACTGCGCGTCGAGATCATTTCGCCGCCGGACCAGGAACTGCGCGGCCGCGACAATGCCGAGAGCCTGGTGTTGCTTGTCGAGTACCTCGGGCACCGCATCTTGTTGACCGGCGACCTCGAGGGCGAAGGGGTCGAACGCCTGCTGGCGCAAGAGCCGCTCGACTGCGATGTGATTCTCGCGCCACATCACGGCAGCAATCGTAGCAACCCGCCAGGCCTGGCTCGCTGGTCGACGCCCGACTGGGTCGTCATCAGCAGTGGGCCTGCGCCGCTCGATCCCGAGTTGCTCGATGCTTACCGCAGTGAGGGTGCCCGCGTCGTCACGACGGCCACAAGCGGCGCGATTCAGTTTGTCGTCGATCGCGCGGGGGTGCGCGCCGAAACCTGGCGCGGCAGGCCATGAGAACGGCGTCTGGCATCATGCTTCGAGCCCGGCCGCCGCGTTGCGCTTTTGCCAAAAGCGGCGCACATACCAGGGCCGCTGGTCCTCGACCGGCTCTTTCCAGGCCTCGGCCGTCCAACGGGCGAGCAGCCGGTCGCCGTCGGCAAACGCCAATTCCGTGGGCGGCGGATCGGCCAACCAGCGTCGTTCCACCTGATCGCGTTCGGCGATGATCCCCGACGCCAGCCGCGCCGGGTCTTGCATCACGCGGCGGTGGAGCCGTTCGTGGCGCCACCACAACGACCGCGGATCGGCCCGGTCGGTCGGCGGTGGTCCCAGATCGAGCGGTTGATCAACGGCAACCGGCTTGAACAGGCTCAAGCAGGGAGCCGCCGTGGCGGTGACCCAGTGACGAATGTGGCCAGCACGCAGATCGGCCACCCAGGCCCCGGTGGTCTGCGAGCTGGCCACGAGTCCACCGCCATGCACGCAGGGCACCCCGAGCCCGCCGTTGGTCCAGTGATACTCGGGCACAACGGCGCCGCTGGTGCCGTGATCGCGGAGCAAGCGCATCAAATCGCCGACGCGTGCGACGTCGCGCGCCAGCGTCTGCGTGCGGCACTGCCGCGCGTGGCCGGCCGCGACTTGGGTCTTGATCGTGTCGCTATACCGCTCGGCAAATGCAGGAATCGACAAGGCATTGGAGATTGTCCGCGGACCCTCAATTACCTGCTCGACCGCATGCTTCTTGCCGGCGGTCTCCAGAACGAACGCCGTATGTGGATCGGCGATCATGAAGCTGTTGTGGTAGCTAAAGTTGCGGTTTTCCAGGCCGCAGCCGCCTCCCTGGCCATGTTGCTCGAGCAATTCGACGATCACCTGCACGGCCGCCGTGGCCGTCGCGGAGCGCTCCAGCGCCAAGCGCACCAGGTCCATGCCCGTCAGCCCGACGTCGGCCAATGGTTCTTTGGTGAACACGGCCTCGTTGCCGATCGTCACGCCGTGCTCGTTGGTGCCCATCTCGGCGCCCCACATCCAGAACGGCCGGCTGACGAGCGTGGCATGGGTCCGGGAAACCTGCGGGATCTCCAGGTATGTGCAGCGGAGCGTCGAGCCCGGCGCATGACTTTGCGCCGGCTGCCACTGGAGGATCTGCGCTTCGTTCGCGTCGCGATCCGAGTTCTTGGCAAACAGCACGCCGTCGGGCCGGACAATGACGACCGAATCGCACACGACAATGTCACTCGCAATCAGGAGGTGGAAAGCGGGGCGCCTCGTCACGGCTGCGCCGATCCTAGCCGGTCGGTTCCGTTGGCGACAAGCGGTCGCAGGGCGCGGCTCCCTTGCACGGTGCGTCCGGGATACTATCATGCGCGCGGCAGCCCGACCGTCCTATGTGGGGAGCAATGCATGGCCACCGTTACACAGACCAAGCCTCGCCGGCGCAAGGTCCACTACTCGGGTTTCGACGATCTGCTGGCCGACGCCGAGCGGCTGGCGACCGCGCCGGTGCGGTTGGCGGGGAATTGGACCCCCGGCCAGATCTATTGGCACCTCGGCGAAGCGATGCATGCTTCGATCGACGGCTTTCCGTTCACGCCGTCCTTGCCCCTGCGGCTGATCGGCCGGGTGTTCAGGCCGTTGCTCCTGCGTGTGAGTGCCCCCCCGGGCTACAAGCTGCCGGCTGCCGGAGCGCCGCTGCTCCCACCGGCGAAAACCAATGCCGAGGGACTCGAGTACCTCCGTGCGGCCGTGGCCCGCTTGCGTACCGAGAAGAAACGCGTGCCCAGTCCGGTGGTGGGTACGCTGTCGATTCCCCAATGGGAGCAATTGCATTGTCGGCACGCCGAGATGCATATGAGCCACATCGTGCCGGAATAGCATTGGTGCGACGTACGAATTCGATCCCTTGCCGAAAGGCTGGTTGAAGTTGACCGATCCCGATCCTCATGGTCCGCTCGATTCCGATCTGACGGTCAACGCCTTTGAAATGCGTTCCGGCTGGATCTTCCTGCGCGTCGATTCGGTCGAGCGCGAATTGAACCAGGTGCCGTTTGTGCTGAGCCAGGCACTCAGCGATTGGCTGATGGACAATCCATCCATTGTCGTGCGGCACACGTTGCCGATCACCGCATCGGGTCACACGGTCGGCATTCACGTCTGGTACGACTCGTCCGACGAGTCGTAGCCCGCCATGTGGGAGCTCACTGCCGACAACGCCGCCTCGTATCTGCACGACCGCGGCTGGATTGGCCGGCACGAGCAGGTCGACGTCGCGAGCCTGCCGGGTGGCGTGTCGAACGAGGTGCTATACGTCGCCCGCCGCGATGCAGGCGCGCCCGACCTCGTGCTCAAGCAGTCGCGCCCTCGCTTGCGCGTGGCCCAGGAGTGGCGCTGCGGCGTCGAGCGCATCTGGCGGGAAGTGGCCGTGTTGCGCTGCTGCGAGGCGGTGCTCGCCGGCCGCGACCAATCGGACGCTACGGCGCTGCAGCTCGAAACCCCGCGTGTGCTGCACGAAGACCGGCAGCGATATGTGATCGCGATCAGTGCCGCGCCGCGCGAACATCGCGTCTGGAAGGCCGATTTGCTGGACGGCCGGGTAGAGTTGCCGATCGCCGCGGCTTGTGGGCGACTGCTGGCTTGTCTGCATGCCGAGACCTGGCACGACAGCCACGTGGCCCGCGCGCTGGGCGATACCGCGATCTTCGACCAATTGCGGCTCGATCCGTACTTTCGCGCGGTGGCCCGGGCCAGGCCCGACGCGGCCGCCGATTTCGAGCGCCTGATCGAAGTCACGCTCGCCGAACGCCACGCGCTGGTGCATGCCGACTTCAGCCCGAAGAACCTGCTTGTCTGGGACGGAGGTTCGCAGCGCGACGGGGGGCTGTTGATGGTCGATTTCGAGACCGGGCACTACGGCGATCCGGCCTTCGATCTTGGGTTCTTCCTGACGCACCTCGTGGCCAAGGCGGTGCATCTCGGCGATCGGCGGATGTTGGACCTGGCCGACGCCTTTTGGCAAAGTTATCGCCCGGCAATGCTGGCCCGGCTGGGCGAGGCCGAGTTTGCGCGGCTCGTGGCCCGCGGCTTGCAATGCCTCGCGGGCTGCCTGTGGGCACGTGTCGACGGCAAGAGCCCGTTGGAATACATCACCTCCGAGCGTCATCGCGCAACGATCCGCAACGTGGCCCAAGCGATCTTTGCCGAGCGCCCGACCGCGTGGGCTGGTGTCGTGCGGCTGCTCGACGCCAGCGAACCAACACGAGACGATGCATGACGAGCCATTTACGCATCCGTTCGATTCGTGCCCGCGAGGTTCTCGACAGCCGAGGCCGTCCGACGGTCGAAGTCGAATTGGCCTGCGGCGACGGCGAACCGCAGCGCGCGATTGCCCCTTCGGGCGCGAGCACCGGAGCCGCCGAAGCTTGCGAGCTGCGCGATGGCGATCCACGGCGCTACGATGGCCTGGGCGTGCAGCGAGCGGTCGAAAATGTCCAGCGCGTGCTGGCGCCGGCGCTCGTGGGGTTTGATGTCTGCGATCAAGCGGGGCTCGATGCGCGGATGATCGAGCTCGACGCCACGCCGAACAAGTCGCGCCTGGGTGCCAACGCCATCCTGGCGGTGTCGCTGGCCTGCGCCAAAGCCGCGGCTTCGGTCCGGAAGCGGCCTTTGTTCGAATACCTGCACGAACTGTTCGTGCAGCAAGCACGCGCGGCAGGCGCCGCGAACAAGGTGCTGGAAACACCCCACATCCCCCTGCCGATGACCAACCTGATATCCGGCGGGCTACATGCCGGAGGGAACCTCGATTTCCAGGATTTCCTCGTGATGCCCGAGGGGGCGCCAAGCTACGCCGTCGGCCTGGAGTGGATCGTGCGCGTCTACCGGCGATTGGGCCGCCTGCTCGACGAGGCCGGCTATGAAGGACGGCTGGTCGGCGATGAAGGGGGCTACGGACCGCGGCTGTCCGAGCAGCGCGCCGCACTCGAGTTCATCGTGCGCGCGATCGAAGCCGCCGGTCTGCAGCCGGGCAGCGACATGACGATTGCCCTCGACGTGGCCGCGACGCATTTCTACGAATCGGGCGCCTATCGCCTGACGGCGACCCGGCACAGACAGCTCACTGCCGACGAGTTGACCAGCGAACTGTCCGTGCTGGTCGACGAGTTTCCGGTGCGCAGTATCGAAGACGGCCTGTCGGAAGACGACTGGCGCGGCTGGCAGGGCCTCACCGAGCGGCTGGGCGATCGCGTTTGGCTCGTCGGCGACGATCTGTTTGCCACGCAAGTGTCGCGCATCGAGCGTGGGATCGCCGAGGGCTGCGCCAATAGCGCCCTGATCAAGCTCAACCAGGTCGGCACGCTCACCGAAACCTTGGCCGCCGTCCTGGCCGCGCGGCGGGGCGGTTATGCTTGCATCGTCTCGGCCCGTAGTGGCGAGACCGAAGACGACTTCCTGGCGGATTTGGCCGTCGCCACGGCGGCCGATTCGATCAAGATCGGCTCGATCGTGCGCAGCGAGCGGCTGGCCAAATACAATCGCCTGCTGCGCATCGCCGAGCAGCTCGAAGCGTGATCGAGCCGCGGCTGTCGGCGGTTCGCTCGCCGGGCGATCAGGTAAGCGGCGCAACCTCAACCGATTCTAGGGAATATTCATCCATGCACCCGTACTTCGTCGATAAGCAAGATTGCTCGCGGCACTCGATCTTTCCGGGCGTGGAGATTTTCACGACGCACGGCCAGGGCGTGATGCTGTCGCTGGTAGAGATGCAACCGCATGCAGTGGTGGAAGAACACAGCCACCCGCACGAGCAGTTGGGCTTGCTGCTCGAAGGCGAGGCGACGTTCATCGTCGGCGGCGAGACCCGCGTGGTGCGCCCCGGCGGCATGTGGCGGATTCCCGGCGGAGTCAAACACAAGGTGATCGCGGGAGACGCGCCCGTGCGGGCGCTCGACGTCTTCCATCCGATACGCGAGGACTACAAGTGAACCGACGCGGCCTGGCAGGGATGCTGGCGGCGGTCAGTCTGGCGCTGGCCGGCGGATGTTCGTCCTGGCGGCAGGCGCCGCTGCACGCTACCGCGGGGATTTACGATCAGGCCACGCTGCGCTACGAAAGCGATGCAGCCACGCAGGGAGTTGCATTGCCGGTCGCGCGGGTCGACCGCTCGCAGGTCAGCTACGAAGCGCTGCCGACTTCGCCGGTCAAAGGCCAGTGCCAGAGCACGCTAGTGCTCGAGTATCCGCACCCCAAAGGCCACGCCGGCATGGCCCGGGCCACGGTCGAGTTGCAGGCCTCGCCCGCGCAGGTCGTGGCCGGCGACGCGAGTTTGACGAGCGGCGAACCTAAGCCGTGGTGGCAGTTCGATTGGCCGGGCCGTCGGAAGCCGCCGCAGGTTTATGAGAAGTGGGTGCTCGACGTCCCCCGCGCGCAGGTCGACCAGGTACTCGACCGGCTCAATCAGGCCGGCTATTTCGATCGGGATCTCAAGGCGTCGGATTCCGGCGTCGAATTGGCCGTCACGCTTTCGGACAAGCGGACGAAGAAAGCATGGCGTTCGGTGCCCGAACTCGAGGCACTGGCGCAACAGGCGCGGCTGCAAGGGCAACTGGTCGGTTACGAGCGCAACGGCACCTTGCCGACGGGGCCGTTCAACCCCGCGCTGCTGCCGCGATCGGCGCAGCCGCAAGTGGTGCAACAAAGCGCCCTGCGCGCCGGCTCGCAATTTGCCGCCGCGCGTCCGGCGCTGGCCGCAAACATGCCCACGCGATTGCCGCCCGTTGCGGCGGGCGTCTCGACCGCGGCCGCCGTGCAGCCGGCGAGCTATCAGTCGCCTCAGAACGCCGGTCGCGTTGCGCCGCCGGAGCTGCCGCTGGTGCCGCAGACCGTCGGTGGCGTGGCCCGATTGCCCAGTCCTCCGGCGGGCATCTGGCGCTAGGCCGAGGCCGTGTCAGAACAAGCAGCGCCCGGCATCTGCGATTTGCCGGTGATGGACTTCGAGCGCACTGCGAACGGCCGACCGGATGCGATTCTGCTCGTCGGGTGAGGTCGCTTGCTCGAGTGCTTGTTCCAACTCGTGCAATCTCGCGCGCAGGAGCAACCGCAGCGCGTCGACATACCGGTCGTAGCCGTCGACACAGAATCCAGACATCTTTCGCCTCAAACCTGCGCGCCGCGACCGTCTTTGACGGCTCGACGCAATCGACCTGCCACCGGCGACCAGTATCGTACGCTTGGCAGGGCTGCCCTGCGTGCGGCCGCCGCCTACATTTCCCGGTCCAAGGCCTTGGCGACCTTGCGGCACAGCGCCATCGTCTCGTTGAACTGTTGGACGTTGAGCGATTGGTAGCCGTCGCTGAGAGCGTTGGCCGGGTTGGGATGGACTTCGAGGATCAGCCCGTCGGCCCCGGCGGCCACGCTGGCGCAGGCCATCTGCGGCACGAGCCAGGTGTGGCCCGTGCCGTGGCTCGGATCGACGACTACCGGCAGGTGCGTCTTGCCGTGCAGCCAGACGACCGTCGCCAGCGGCAACGTGAACCGCGTGTGGCTTTCGAACGTGCGAATGCCGCGCTCGCAGAGCATCACGTTCGGGTTGCCGGCGTCGAGGATGTATTCGGCCGCCAGCAACAGCTCTTCGAGCGTGGCGCTGGGACCGCGCTTCAGCAGCACCGGCAACGGCTGCTTGCCGACGGCCTCGAGCAGGCGGTAGTTCTGCATGTTTCGGGCACCGATCTGCAACACGTCGGCATAGCGGCACACGAGTTCGACGTCTTCCGTGGCGAGGATTTCCGTCACGATCGCCAGCCCGGTCGCGTCGCGGGCCGCGGCCAGCAGCTTCAGGCCCTCTTCCTTCAGGCCCTGGAAGCTGTAGGGGCTCGTTCGCGGCTTGAAGGCTCCGCCGCGCAGAGCCGTCGCGCCGCCGGCCTTGACGGCCTGGGCCGATTCGAGGATTTGCGACTCGTTTTCCACCGAGCACGGGCCGGCGATCACGCCGATGCGCTTGCCGCCGATCTCGAAATTGCGGCTGCGGATCACCGTGCGTTCGGCCTTCAGCTCGCGGCTGGCCATCTTGTACGGCGCGAGGATCGGCATCACCTCGGCCACGCCCGCCCCCGCCTCGAGCGCCTCGCGATAGCCGTCGCGCTCGTCGCCGACGGCGGCAATCACTGTGCGCTCTTTGCCAACGATGACGTTGGCCTTGAGTCCCAGCGACTCAATGCGCTTGACCATGGCTTCCAACTCCGCGGTGGTGTGTTCGGGACGCATCACGACAATCACGGCACAGGTTCCTTCAAGTTCGGGGACATGGCGCTGCGGCGATCCACGGATGAAAACGGCAGCTCATCAAATAAAAACGCCCCGGGAACCAGCTCAGTGGATCCCGGGGCGATTGGCGTCGGCATGTGTCAGTGGTGACTAGACACCTCCGGCGGCCCCGCGATCCAGCGGGGTAAAGTAAAATCGATAGGCACGGCCGAAGGTGACGCTCATCACGCACATTGTGGACGCTGGTTGCCCGTGTTGCAAGCGCGTCACCGGTTCGATCCGGGCGCGGTTGCCTGGTCGATCAGCCAACGCACTACCTGCACCTGGATGTCCTGGTTGTTCAGCACGAGCAAGGCGTTGCTGCCCGGGTCAAAGGCCAGGTCGCCGGTTCCGCCGTTGCCTTGCCAGGCCAGCGGGGCCACGTCGCGGCGAAGGGCCTCTTCCATCGTCGCCCCGGGATACTTTTGCCGCAGGTTCGGCGGCACGGCATATACCTCGGTCTCCAAGCTGGCGGCCAACGCCGCTCGGCTGGTGATCTGGAGCGTTTGCGCATCGATGGCCCGGTACGCCAGGTCGAGTGGCCCCAAGGCCACGGCCAGTGCTTCGCTCAAGGGCAACTGGTCGGCTCGGAGCGTCACTTCGGCAGATTCGGTCAGCCCGAGCGCTTCGAGGGCCCGGTGGTCGATCACCAGGTTGACGCCCGACGCCGCCTGCAGGTCGGCCAGCAAACGCGACAGCGCGACCGGCTGGGGGTGGCTCACAGTCAGCGGCGTGGCGAGCGGCGCCGCGGCCAGCAACGCCCGGCAGGTTAATTCTCGCGGATCGCCTCCGGAACGGCTCCGCAGCTTGCCGAGACGCGCGACCAGCGCGGCCAATTCCTGATGCACATTTTGCGTTTGGCGCACGACCAACTTGTTCTTAGCGGCGCGCAGCGTGCCGGAACCGCCGGCCGCCTGCCAGGTCGCCGGTGCAATGAAGCGTTCGACGAGCTGGATGGCGCGCGCGGTGGACTCGGGTGCGAGGTCGCCGGCGAGCGCGGCCAGATCGTAGCTGCGCTCGCTCAAATCTTGCCCCATCTGCGTCGCGGTCGTGATCACCACCTGGCCCGACTGGATGAGCTCGACCAGGCCCAGGGCCTCGATCGCTGCCCGCAAGGCTTCGCCCGCCGTGGCGCCGTTGAGTTGGACCTTGACCGTGTCGGAGACACTGATGCCCTCGGCCGCCAGGGCATCGACGTCGATCGAAATCGGTACCGCCGTCAGGTCGGCGATCACGTCGACGAGCGCCGCCAACGGAGTCGACTCCGCAGCAATCGCCGGCAGCTCGACGCCCAGCCGCGCAGCGATCTCGGCATCGCTCAGCGCCGGCGGCGACGGAGCAGGTGTCGCCGTGGCGGGTTCGCTCGGTGGCTGAGGCTGGTCGTGGGCCGCGGTTTCCGCGGTTGGTGCGGCGACGGGGGGCTCCGCGCGCGGTGCCGTCGCGACGACCCCGTGCTCGTCGACGAGCGGCAGCAGGGCGAGCTCGGCAGCGGTCGGACGCCCGCCGCCGTTGATCGTGGCCATTTGCTCGAGCACCTGGGGGTCGACATCCTTGCTAACGAAGCGGACAGCCCCGTCGAGCATCGCAGCGTACATTCCGTCTTCCTGCCCGCTGCCAAAACCGTCGGGGCCATTGACGTACGGACGTTGGGTCAGCGCCCGGACCGTGGCATCGCCACCGGCGGCCCAGGCGCCCAGGCGTTCGCGCACTCCCAACAGCGCAATCGTGTTCGTCGCGCCGTCGACGATCTCTTCCGGCCGTAGCTGCCGACGGAAGCTAAAGACCCCGGCGCGAGGATCGGTGGGCGGCAGCTCGCCGGCATCGGCCCCGAGCCCGGCGACGCCGACATAATGCGTGATGGGAAACCCGGCCTCGGTCTTGGTCGCGCCGAGCAGCGGATTGACGAACTCGGCGAGCGGCTCGCTGGCCGCCGCGCGGTTGACCGGATCGTTCCACGAATGGAAAAAGTTGAGCTGCTTGTGCAACTCGCGATGACCGTAGTAGGGCAACAAGCTCGCGATCCAGCTCAAACGGCTTTCGGGACGCAATTGCACAGCCCCCCCTGCTCCGATGGGCCATTGCCCAGTAGCGCGCTGGTGGGCCAGCAACCCGGCAGCCGCGCCGCGCACATGACCAAGCGCAGCGAGCCGCTGGCCGGCCCGCAGGTCGGACTCGAAGCTGGGCACGCCCGCCAACAAGGCAGCGAAGAACTTCTCGGTGGTCGTGCCCGGACTGCAGCGCGCCCAAAACTCGTCGCGCTCGTGACCCGACGTGGCGGACTGGAAGGCGGCGACCAGGGCTTTGCAAATGAATTCTCGGTGGTCGGCCGCGTCGGGCGTCAATTCGCCGCGCTGCAGGCGCCCGTCGAGGCCCTGCGACTCGCCGTCGGCAAAGGCACGCGAAGCAGCGAGGGCCTGTTGCCAGGTGTTTTCCAGATCGAGTGTGGCCGACTCGGTACCCGCCACGAGCCGCACTTCAACCTGGAACGCTTCGCCGGGCGTAATCCAGATGGCCCCCGCGGTTGCGGCCTCGGCTAGCGCCTCCCATGGGGGCACCGCTGTCGTCAGCCATGCAAGCTCGGGTAGCGCGATTCGCTCTCCCGACGCCCGCCAGGCGCCTAGGTCGACGGCCACCGCGGCGGCAAACTGCCCACCGCGCTGCGCGAGGTCGATCAGCTTCGAAGGCTCGGGCAACGGCCCTTGCCGCGCGGTCAATTCGCGCAACACCGTGTCCGGGCCGCTGATCGCGCGATGCTCGTCAACGATGATCCATGCGTTGCTCCAGCCGCCCTCGGCCGCGCGGCGCGCGGGCCGGCCCGCGTGACGAAGATCGGCAACCTCTTGGGTACCGGCAAACGACTCGGCAGCCACCGGTTCCAAAAACTCGACCAGCGTCACGCCATCGCTGGGCGAGCCCCCGGCCTGCCATTGCACGTGCGTGACGCGACGGATCGCGGTCGGTTGCCAATCGAATTGCTCAGCGAGCGGTCGCCAGACGTCGGGCCACAGCGGACCCAAACGTGCGAGCCACGAGCCCAACGAGCCCTCGGTCGCCAGCCGGTTGGGATCCATGGAAGCGATAACCCGTGCCTTGCCGGGAATCCAACGCGGATCGAGCGTCGGGCGGTCGCCCGGCGGCACCGCTGCATCTGCAGGCACTGTCTTAGGATCGGCATTCACGACCGGAGCTGAAACCTCGACGGCCGGCGCGCTAGCCGTGGGTTTCTCGGGGCGGCCGCGCGATGCGATCCACAGACCTCCGGCCGCGCCGACCGCGACGACCAGGCCAGTGGCGGCGAACATCCAGCCGCGCCTTGCGCCGGCGGCAACCGGTTCGGTGGCGGTCGGTTCGTCAACGGGCGGTTCGCTCGGAGCCTCGGTCGCCGCCGTGGCGGGGGTGGCGGTTGGCTCCGGCCTGGCCGGAGGAGACCAACCGGGCGGCGCGACTACCTGCACCATGCTGCGGCACTTGGGGCAGGAAACGATCTGGCCGATGGCCGCCGGATCATTGACCCGGAGCCGCGTTCGGCAAGTCGCGCAGTGGATATGAAAAACTTCCATCGCCACAAGTGTACGCCGCTGCGGCGGCGGTCGATGCGGTTACTTCGACGCGTCTGGGGACTTGGCATACTCGGGGGGCAGCGGATCGCCGCGCGAGGCCGCCGCGGCCCGGGTGGTTACAAACAGCGCTTCGCCCGCGCCCTGTTTCCCGGGCTTGATCACGTAGAGCAGTTTGCCATCTGGATTCGCCAGTTGCAGGATTTTGCGCAGTACCGCGCCGGCGGTGCCGCGCTCGTCCAGCGAAAACGACTGGTTCTTCGTGATGCCTTCCAACTGCAGATCGGTGCCCAGGATTTCAATTTCGATGTTCAAGTCGAGCGCGACTTGCGCCAACGTCTTGTCGAGCGGGGCCCGCGGTACTTTCAACTCGTACGGCTGCTCGAGAACCACGGCGATCGATTGAGGGCGCGAGGTCGAAGCAGTCGCCGTGCCGGCGGCCGCTGCGCCGGCCGTCTCGAGCGTGGCCAGGCGCGTCCCCCACACGAGATTGGCCGCGGCTTCCGCGGGCAAATAACAGCGCAGCACCGCCTGGCGATCGTCGAGGCCCACGCGCGTATATTCCACCAGCGTCTCGACCATCGAGGGGAACCGTTCGAGCACCGCTCGGCTGTAATCCGAGGGCACCAGCGAAGCGAGCTGCTGGGCCACGCGCGAAGGCACAGCCAGCCAGCGGTCGCGCAGGCCCTTGGCCAGGCCACGTGGCGGCAGGTCGGCCCGGCCGTAAACGCGCAGCTCGGCGAACGCATCGTCGTCGAGCTGCAACGACAACAGCGCTGCCGCGGCATGCCGACCCAGGAACTCGTCGACCAACGCGCTCAGCGGCCGCAGTTCGTCGCCCCAGACAGTCTTGCCGCCGCGCGTGAGGAACGTGGGGGCAAACAGCACCGAGATCGCGCGGTGGTTATCGCTCGCGGCGAGCAGCGACTTGAACTCGCGGCGCAGCGGCGGCTCGACCCCGGCCAGCGCGGGAATCAGTTTCACCTGCTCGGCGCTACAGACAAGCAAGGTTTGCTTGTTGCCGCGCGCGGGAATCAATCGCACGTCGTCGCCCACCGCATACAGGGTTTCTCCCGCGACCGATCGGGACTGGACGTCGGGCCAATGGGCCGTCAATCGCGTCGAGTCCCAGGTGGTCGTCGCTTCGAGCGCCCAGGCGACCATCGGCGGATCGGGACTGGCGTCGTAGAAGCCGACCAGCACCGACTTCACATCGGCGGCGGTACCGTCGGCCAGCCGCGCGAACTGGGCGTTTAGTGTTTCGCCCCAAGGTCCCAGCGCGTCGAGCAGTTTGGCGCCGGCCGGATGCGCTGCCAATTCCGCGGGTCGCAGCGCGACGATCAACGGTGCGCCGGCCGGCAGCCAGCCGATCGACAGGGGCTCTCCTGCGGCGGGGGCTTCCCATAGCGCCGGCCCCAGGTGCGGGTCATCGGGCGCCGACGGCAGTGACGATCCCGCGGGCACCGCGTCGTTGGCCTGGGCTGGAGGAGTGGCTGCCGCACTCGGCTGTTCGGCCACGACTGACGTCTTGCGCAGGGCCGCATCGCCGGGCCTGGGGGCGTTCAGAAAGAGACCCGCCGCGACGATTACAGCCAGCACCGCCACGGCGCCTGCGAGCCAGGACGCCCAGCGCCGGCGGGGCCGAGCGCGTTCTTTCGCTGCGATTCGGGCTGCAGGAACCTGATCGACGGGGGCGACCGGCGACACTTCGTCTGACGAGGTGCGCGGCGCCGGCGCTTGCACTGCGAGCCAGGCACGAT